>DATLLN010000029.1:0-4935 GCA_035537835.1 Gaiellales bacterium | reverse complement strand
ACCCCGGCCAGCCACTGCGAGTCCTTGATCGTCACCGGCACACCGGCCAGCGGCCCGGCATCGCCGCGCCGGATCGCCGCGTCCGCGCCGGCGGCAGCCTCGCGCGCGCGGTCGTCCAGGCGGATGGCGAACGGGTTCAGCGCCGGCGCGACCGCGTCGGCCCTGGCGAGCACGGACTCGAGCGCCTCGGCGGTCGACACCTCGCCGCCGCGGATCGCCGCCGCGAGCCCCTCCGCCGACAGCTGCCACGGCTCCACGGCGATCATCCGGACGCGACGGCTGCCTCGTCCGGGGCCAGCTGGACGACCTCGCGCAGGAACGGCGGGCGATCGCGGTCGTCCGCGGCCGGGTCGTCCAGCTCCTCCGCGAAGCGCCGGCCGTCCCAGACGGCCGCGGCGATCGTGCCCGGGCTGAGGGCATCGCCGATCGCCCGCACCGCGACGCCCGCATCGCGCAACGGCTCCAGCAGGGCGTCGCTCGGCAGCCGCGACGTGACCGGCACGAGGGCGTCGCAGGGCAGCTGATGCTCCTGCTCGGTGTAGGCGCAGGCGACCGTCGCCGAGCCCGGCGCGGCCGACACCAGCGTGTGCGTCGTCATCGCCGTGACCCCGGCCTCGAGCAGCCGCTTTTGGATCCTGCGCTGCTCCATCGTCGCTTGCGTCCAGTCCGAGACCCGGGCCTCGGGCGTGACCAGCGTCACGGCATGGCCGGCCGCCGCGAGCAGCTCGGCCAGCACTCCGCCCATGTAGT
Organism: Gaiellales bacterium; assembly: GCA_035537835.1. Lineage (GTDB taxonomy): Bacteria > Actinomycetota > Thermoleophilia > Gaiellales > JAICJC01 > DATLLN01. The sequence continues at coordinate 4,185 of DATLLN010000029.1, read as the reverse complement.
AATGGTCGTCGTCGAACAGGACAACGCGCTCGCCGGCCGGCATCCGGCCGGCCATCAGGTCGTCGGGCGTGAGCACGGGCATGCCCGCGACGATCTCGATCGGGCTGGTGTGCCAGCGCCCGACGCCGTCGGCCCGCCAGCGCGCGCCGGTGGCCAGGGCCACGTGGTCGAACTCGTACGACGCGATCTCGTCGGCGGTCAGCTCGCTGTCGAACGCCTGCTCGACGTTGCCCAGCCGCTCCAGCTGCGACTTGCGATAGTCGAGCACGCGGATCCACGCCGACAGCCCGGGCAGCCGGGACTCCAGCGCCACCCGGCCTCCCAGCGCGCCCGTTGCCTCGGCCAGCACCACGTCATAGCCGCGCTTGCCGAGCCAGTGCGCCGCCTCCAGGCCGGACGGCCCGGCGCCGACCACCAGCACGCGCGATTCGCTGCCCTTGGCGCGGATCCGCTCCGGATGCCAGCCGCGCCGCCACTCCTCGCCCATGCTCGGGTTCTGGGTGCAGCGCAGCGGGGTGATCGTGAAGTCCCCGGTGACGCAGATGTTGCACCCGATGCACTCGCGGATGTCCTCCCACCGCCCCTCCTCGATCTTCTTCGGGAGGAACGGGTCGGCGATCGACGGCCGGGCGGAGCCGATCATGTCGAGCACGCCGTCGCGGATCATCCGCACCATCGTGTCGGCCGAGGTGAAACGGCCGACGCCGACCACCGGCTTCGTGGTCAGCCGCTTGAGGTCGCGGACGTAGCGCTCCTGGGCGCCCTCCTCGGCGAACCGCGAGGTGATCGAGTCGAAGTCCCAGTCGCCGACCATGAAGTCCCACACATCGGGCAGCTCGCCGACGCTGCCGAGCACCTCCTCGATCTCGCCGCGCTCCAGACCCGCCGGCCCGATCAGCTCGTCGACGCAGATCCGGCAGGCAACCGCGGCGCGGCCGTCCACCTCCTCCAGCGTGTCCTCGAGGATCTCGCGCAGCAGCCGCGTACGGTTCGCGATGCTGCCGCCGTACTCGTCGGTGCGGTCGTTGTAGCGGCGTGAGAGGAAGTGCTGGATCACGGTCAGCCCGTGGCCCGCGTACACGTACACCAGGTCGTAGCCTGCCCGCAGCGAGCGGTCGACGCCCTGCCGGTGCCAGCGCCGCAGATCGTCGATGTCACGGCGGTCCATGCGCCGGGCCTGCACGGGATCGGTGCCCTGCACGGCGAGGTGCGCCGGGCCCATCGGCGACTCGCGGCTGTACAGGTTGGACGCGATCATCCCCGAGTAGGCCAGCTCGATACCGGCCAGCGACCCGTGCTCGTGCACCCGCTCGACCAGCCGGGTGTGCATCGGGATGTCGGCGTCGTCCCAGATCCGGCCCTCGACGTACGGCGCGACCTCGCTGGTGTGGTGGAACTCGACCTCCTCGGTGCAGACGACGGCCCAGCCGCCCTCCGCCTTGACGCCCCGCATCTCGGCGTGCGCGGTCGGGTGGTGATGTCCCATCCCGTTGCAGTGCGGCACCTGGAAGAACCGGTTCCGGGCCGTCACCGGTCCCAGCTGCACCGGCTCGAACAGGACATCGAATCGTGACTCACGCATCAGGCCGCTCCATGGGGTACGGGGTGTGGAGGCGGAGTCTCACAGACCGGCCGGATGCGAAGCAAGCAGGTCATAGCTGGTAGCGTTGCACCGGGCCCGGACGCTTGTCACATCAGACGACGCCATCGCCTCGAGGCGGAAGGGTGAGCGTGCCGACTGAGGCTGTGCCATCTGTGAGTCAGACCACGAGCTTTACGCTGCTGGTCGACGCTGACCCGGCCCGCCGAAACCGCCGGGCCATCGACGTGGTGTTGCTCGCAGCCCTCGCGGCGACGACCGCTCTGATCGCGGTGGTCGCATCGTCGGCACCCGAGGCGGACGCCCGCACTGCGGTGGCGCTGAGCGAGCTCCTGGACTGGGCGTCGGGGTTCTGGCGGGTCGTCTTCTCGGCAACGTTGATCACGGCGGCGATTGTCGTCGTCGACGTCGTGTGGCACCGGCGATGGGCGCTCGTCCGTGACCTGGTGGCCGTCGTGGTCGTCGTCGGTGTTCTGGGGACGGTTCTCAGCCGTCTCGTCGAGTCGGACTGGGTCGCGGTCGAGACCGGCGTGTTCTCCAACTGGGGGTTCCCGGAGCTGAGGGTCGCGGTGGTGGTCGCGGTGTTCACGGTCGCTGGTCCCGAGCTGGTCGTACCGGCACGGATGCTGGTCGCATGGCTGTCGGCGCTCGCCGCACTCGGCGCCGTCGTCATCGGTGCAGCGCTTCCGTCGAGCGCCCTGGGCAGCATCGCGCTGGGCCTGACGGCGGGCATTCTCGTCCGCGTCGCATTCGGCTCGTCCGAAGGGGTGCCGACCGCGGACGCCGTGCGCCGGGCGCTGGTCGAGCTGGGTGTCGGCGTTCGCGAGCTCCGGATCGCGGCGCAGCAGCGGATCGGCTCGACGGAGTACGTCGGCTCGTCCGAGTCGGGCGAGCCGCTGAAGGTGCGCGTGCTCGGCCGGGATGCACAGGACACCCAGCGATGGACGCGGCGATACCGCTCCCTCGCGTTCCGCGACCCGCCGCGCAGCGCGCCGGTCGGCCGGCTCGAACAGGTCGAGCACGAGGCACTGGCCACCCTGATGGCCGCGCAGTCCGGCGTCGCGACGCCGCGCGTCGTCACTGCCGCGCTGAGCACGGACGGCGACGCGCTGATCGTCACATGCGAGCCCGACGTCTCCGCGCTCGAGGATCGGCCGCCGGACTCGGTGAGCGACGAACTGCTCGGGCAGCTCTGGCGCCAGGTCGGACAGCTTCACGCCGCCGGGATCTCCCACGGCCGGCTGAACGCGGCGAACGTGATCGTCGTCGGCGACGACCCCGTTGTGCGGAGCTGGGCATCCGCAACGCTCGGTGCGCCGCAGCCGGCGATCGACGTCGACACCGCCGAGCTGCTGGTTTCGTGCGCCGTGCTGGTGGGCTCGGAGCGGGCCCTCCGCGCCGCGGTCGACGGCGTGGGGAACGAGGCGATCGAGGCTGCCCTCCCCTACCTGCAGGCCGCCGCGCTGACGCCACATGTGCGAGACCTCGCCCGCAAGCACGACATCGCGCTGAAGGAGCTCCGAGCCGAGATCGTGAAGACGACCGGCGCCGAGGAGGCTCAGATCGCCGAGCTCCGGCGGATCCGGCCCACCGACTTCCTGGTCACCGCCCTGGTCGCCCTGGCTGCCTACCTGGTGATCAAGCAGCTCGCCCAGATCGGGTTCGGCACGATCGTGAACGAATTGCGCAACGCGGATCTCGCCTGGGTTGCGGTCGGGGTCGTCCTCGCCCAGCTGACGTTCATCACCGACGCGTTGTCATTCCGCGGCGCCGTGCTCGCGCCGCTGCCGCTTGGTCCGTGCGTCGCCCTCGAGTCGGCGATCAAGTTCATCAACCTGACCATGCCGGGCTCGGCCGGGCGCGTCGCCATCAACATCCGCTTCCTGCAGCGGATGGGCGTCCCCACCTCGCAAGCGGTGGCGTCGGGTGCGGTCGACGGCGCGTCCGAGACCATCATCCAGATCCTGCTCGTGCTCGTCACGCTGCCGTTCGTGGATATCGCCATCGACACGGACAGGATCGATATCAGCGCTCCATCGACCGGCACGCTGATTCTGATCGCCGCCGTGGTGGGCATCGCGGTCGCGGTCGTCGCCTTCGTCCCGGCCGTGCATGCCAAGGTGATGCCCGGCCTGCGCTCGGCGCTGGGAAGCCTCTGGCAGGTCGCTCGCAACCGCCGCAAGCGGGTTGAACTGTTCGGTGGCAACGTCGCGACGCAGCTGCTCTACGCGCTCACGCTGGGTGCGGCCGCGCAGGCGTACGGCGTCGACCTGTCGCTGGGCGAGGTGCTGCTGATCAACACCGGCGTCTCCGTGTTCGCCGGACTGATCCCGGTGCCCGGCGGCGTCGGCGCGGCGGAGGCCGGCCTGACGGCCGCGCTGGTTGCTGTCGGCGTCGACGACTCGACGGCGTTCGCGATCGCCATCACCCACCGGCTCTGCACGTACTTCCTGCCGCCGATCTGGGGGTCGATGGCGATGCGGTGGCTTCAGCGCAAGTCGTACATCTGAGGATCAGGCGAGATCCCCGGCCGCGCGGCGCCTGCGCCGGCGGCCGGGGATCTCGCCTGATCCTCAGATGTACGA
>DATLLN010000028.1:0-2157 GCA_035537835.1 Gaiellales bacterium | reverse complement strand
ACATCACGCTCAGCTCCAGGCCCGGGTCGTCGAGCGGAAGCAACACGGTGAACGACGTCGACCCGGGCCTGGAGCTGAGCGTGATGTCGCCGCGATGCCCGCGGACGATCCGGCGAGCGATGTCGAGCCCCAGGCCGCTGCCCGCGCCGACCGCCTTGGTCGTGAAGAAGGGATCGAAGATCCGCGACTGCAGCTCGCCGGGCACGCCGGGCCCGTCGTCCTCGATCTCGACCGCGATCCCGGTCGACGCCCGGCGGGTGGTGATCACGATCGTGCCCTCACCGTCCAGCGCGTCGAGCGCGTTCGTCAGCAGGTTCGTCCACACCTGGTTCAGCTCCGACCCGTGCACGGTTACCCGCGGGAGCGTCCGGTCGTACCGCCGCTCGACCGTCACCGAGCCGTGCTTCAACCGGTACTTGAGGATCCGAAGCGTGCTGTCCAGGCCGTCGTGCAGGTCGACGTCCTCCAGAGAGGCCCGGTCCATGTGCGTGTAGTCCTTGACCGCCGCGACCAGGTCGGATATCTGGCCGAGGCTCTCGTGGAGCTCGCCGACCAGGCTGTGCGCGGTCAGTGACGCGGCCACCCATTCCAGGGCCGCCGGGGTCGCCGGCCCGGCCGCCGCTTCGACCCGGTTCAGCCACTCGTCATCGAGCCGGGCGCGGGCCAGCGGCTCGGCCAGCCTCCAGCCCTCCTGGCCGAGATCGTCCAGCCGCTCCGCCAGCCGATCCTCGCGGTCGGCGGCATCGACGGCGCTCTCGCCGTCCTGGTCGCCGTTCGCCTGGGCCAGCGCCTGCTGCTGGAGCGCGACCAGCTCCGCCGCCTCACGCCGCTCCACCCCGCTCGAGACGAACCGGGAGATGGTGCCCTGTAGCGTGGTCAAGGCTGCCTCCAACTCGGAGGACGTGCTTCTGGCGGCTGCGGCCGGGTTGTTGAGCTCGTGGGCCAGGCCGGCGGCCAGCGTCCCCAGAGCGGCCAGCTTCTCCTGCTGACGCACGGCCGACTCGGCGGCCTGGGCGACCGGGGCGATCAACCGCACCGCCGTCTGCATCGCCGCCGGCGAGCTGCGCAGGAAGGCCAGGAAGTCCCCCGCGTCCCAGCTCAGCAAGCGCAGCTCTGTGGCCGCCCGACCGGTGGCCACGGCGCCGTCTCCGGTGAGCAGGTTGGACGCCCCGGCGTAGGTCGGCGCCTCACGCTGGCCCAGCGCCACGTCGACGCCGTTGATGCGGCGCGTCCACTCGATCCGCCCCTCCGCGATCACGCTGAACCGGTCGAGCACCTGGCCCTCCCGGAACAGCGTGTCTCCCACGGCGAGCCGCCGCTCGGTGGCCCGGGCGGCGAAGTCGTCAAGCAGCCCCTGCTCGACGCCTGCGAATAGGTCGATCTCTCGCAGGTCGATCATCCCACCGTGGCCAGGTATTCGTGCACGAAGTGCACCGCCATCGATCCCTCACCGACGGCGGAGGCGACGCGCTTCATCGACTCGCTGCGGACGTCGCCGGCGACGAACACCCCGGGCAGGCTGGTCTCGAGCAGATGCGGGTCGCGGTCGAGCCGCCAGCGCGGCCGCACGTCCTCCATCAGCAGCTCGGCGCCGGCCAGGATGAACCCGCGGCGGTCGCGGGCGATCGCCGGCGGCAGCCAGTCGGTCTGGGGCCGGGCGCCGATGAACACGAACATCGCGGCCAGCGCGAGCTCGTCCCGGTCGCCGGTGGCCGAGTCGCGCACGGTGATCGAGCGCAGCGACTCCTCGCCGTGGGCCGCCTCGACCTCGGCGTTCAGCCGCACCTCGATGTTGGCGGTGGCCTCGATGGTGTCGATCAGGTACCGGGACATGTTCTTGGCCAGACTGTCACCGCGGTAGAGAATGGTCACCCGCTGGGCGTAAGCCGCGAAGTAGATGGCGGCCTGACCGGCCGAGTTGGCGCCGCCCACCACCACCACGTGCTCGTCGCGGCAGGACAGGCCCTCGCTGCGCGAGCCGCCGTAGTAGATGCCGCGGCCGGAGAGGCCGTCCACGCCGTCCGCCTCCAGCCGCCGGTAGTCGACACCGGTGGCGATGATGATCGCCGAGGCACCGAGCTCCTCGCCGCCGGCCAAGCGGACGATCCGCGCCGGCCCCCGCTCGTCGATCGCGGTCACCTCCTGCACGGTCAGGAG
>DATLLN010000027.1:0-6190 GCA_035537835.1 Gaiellales bacterium | reverse complement strand
GGCGCCATCCTGGCGTCGAACACCAGCTCCATCCCGATCACCCGGCTGGCGGCCAGCACGTCGCGGCCGGCGGCGGTGGTGGGCATGCACTTCTTCAACCCCGTGCCGCTGATGCCCCTGGTCGAGGTGATCCGCGGGCTGGACACCGCCGACGCAACCGCCGCGGCGGTGCGCGAGACCGCCGAGCGGATGGGCAAGACTGTGGCCGAGGCACGGGACGTGCCGGGCTTCATCTCGAACCGCATCCTCGTGCCGATGATCAACGAGGCCGCCTACTGCCTGATGGAGGGCGTGGGCGATGCCGAGGCGATCGACACGGTGATGAAGCTGGGCATGAACCACCCGATGGGGCCGCTGACGCTTGCCGACCTGATCGGGCTCGACACCTGCCTGTCGATCATGGAGGTGCTGCATGAGGGGCTGGGCGAGAAGTACCGCCCGTGCCCTCTGCTGCGCACCTACGTCGAGGCGGGGCGCCTGGGCCGCAAGTCAGGCCGCGGCTTCTACCAGTACTGAGCGGCGGGTTCCGACCGCGCGCGTCAGCAGCGTGGCCGCGATCGCGGCGCCGGTGGCCGACGAGGCCGCGCCCAGCAGCCACATCGTGTCGTAGCCGAAGGTCTCTGCGACCAGTCCGGCGACCGGCGTCAGCGCCGAGGTGCAGCCGAATACGACCGTCGACGCGACGCCGACGGCGCGCCCCGCGCGCTCGGCGCCGGCGATCTCCCCGGCCGTGACGTAGAGGACGCCGTTGAACCCGAAGGCGCCGAAGGACAGCGCGCAGGCAACGACCACCGCCGGCACGACGCCGGCCCGCAGCGCCAGCGGCATCAGCAGCGCGGCGCCGGCGGCGAGCGCGCCGGTCTCGGCCAGCGTGCGCGCGCGGCGGGTGCCGCCGTGGCGGTCGGCCAGCCGGCCCCACACCAGCCGGGCGGCGGCGGCGGAGACGTTGACGACGGCGAACAGCACTCCTGCCTGGGCGGCCGTGATGTCCAGCTCGCGGGCGGCCGGCACGATGTACGTCAGCGTTGCCGACAGTGCAAATGCGTAGAGCAGCCCGAGTGCCATCACCGGCCGCATGCCCGGCGCGGAGAGCACGCCGTCCAGGCGCAGGCTGGCGGTCTCGCCACCGCCGCCCGGAGAGCGCAGCGCGAACAGCGCGGCGGTCGACGCAGTCAGGCCGGCGGCCACCAGCATCGCCAGCCGCACGCCGCCGGCGTGGGCGAGCAGCGGCAGCATGGCCGCGCCGATGGTGCCGCCCAGCGGCACCGCCAGCTGGCGCCAGCCAAGCGCGATGCCGCGCTTCTCCGGCGGGAACTCGCGGAGCAGGGCGCTCATCCCGGCGACCGGCACCGACGCCGAGCCGATGCCGGCGACGAACAGCGCGCATGCGAACACCGTCGCGTCCGAGGACGATGACGCGATCACGTAGCCGGTCGCGTTCAGCGCGGCGCCGGCCAGCAGCACCGGGCGGGCGCCGAAGCGGTCGACCAGCATGCCCGTCGGCAGCAGGACGGCCGCCGATCCCAGCCCGACGGCGGCGAACACGACGCCGAACCCGGCCGGCCCGACGTCGAGAGCGTCGCGTACTTCCAGGCCGATCGCCGGGAGCCCGAACTGGACGATCGAAACCGCCGCCTGCGCCGCAACCGAGAGGATCAGCAGGGTGCGGGCGCGGCGTGTCATCGAGCCTCAGCCTAGCCGCCGACCGCTGATTGCGAAAACGTGTTGTTGGGATAGGATCATTGCCAAATGGCTATGTATCCGACCGCCCAGCTGCGCGCCTTCGTCGAGGTCGCCGCCGAGGCCAGCTTCACCCGGGCGGCGGAGCGGCTCGACATCTCGCAGCCCACGGCCAGCCAGCTCGTGCGGTCGCTGGAGAAGCGGGTCGGGGTGCCGCTGTTCATCCGCGGGTCGCGCCGCGTGGAGCTGACGGCGGCCGGTCGCGCGCTGCTGCCGCACGCGGAGCGCGCGCTGGCGCTGGACGCCGAGGCCGAGGCGGCGGTCGACCGCGCGGCGTCGGTCGAGCGGGCGCGGCTGTGGGTCGCCGCCGGCGAGGCGCTCGCCACCTACGTGCTGCCGCCCGCGCTGGCCGATCTCAAGCACCGGCTGCCGCGGCTGGAGGCCGGCGTGATCGTCGGCGACGTCGCCCGGATCCTGTCGGCGCTGCGCTCGGGCGAGGCGGACGCGGTGCTGCTGACGGAGCACACGGCGCCCGCCGATCTGGAGTCGACCGTCTACGCGCGCGGCCGGACGGTGCTGCTCGCCGCTGCCTCGGAGCCCGTGCCCGACCGGCCGCTCGAGGTTGCCGACCTTGCCGAGCGGACGCTGATCGTGCGCGATCCGGGCACCGTCAACCGGCGCGAGATCGACGGCCTGCTGGAGCGGGCGAAGGTGCGGCCCGCCGGGCTGCTGGAGGCATCGAGCCTGGAGGCGGTAAAGCGCTGCGTGGAGGTTGGGCTGGGCGTGGCGATCGTCCCGGCGATCGCCGTCGAGCGGGAGCTCGAGCTGGGCGTGCTGCGCGAGCTGCCGATGGCGAAGCCGGCGATGGAGTTCGGCTTCTGCCTGGCGTGGCGCAAGGGCGAGGACCCTCCGCCGCCGGTGCTGATGCTGCTCGAGCGGCTGCGCGCTGCGCCGGGGTACATGGCGGTGGCGGTGCCAGGGGCATGACGCCCCTGGCACGCCGGTGGGGGTACCTGAATGCCTAGGCGGCGACGCGCTCGCGCAGGCCGCCGCTCAGCCAGACGCGGCTGGTGACGCCCAGGCGCGGGCGGCGATCCGCCGCAGGTCGGACGGGCCGACCGGCTGCGACGGGTCGATGGTCAACGATCGGCAGGTGGTCGCAGCCCAGCGTCGCCAGCCCGCGTGCCAGCAGGTCGAGCTCGTCCGCACCGAGCCCGGCGTCGGCGAGCACGGCCTCGGGCCGGGCCCACTCGATCTGGCTGAGCGCCTCACCCGCGTCGCGGGCGACGACGATGTGGCAGGAGCCCTCGAGCGAGCTGCGCACCATGGCAAGCATGGCCGGGTCGCGGTCGACGACCATGATCGTGCCGCGCGGCGCCAGCTCGACGACCGGCGTCGGGTGATTCTGGTGGATCGCCGAGCGAGCGATCCGATCGGCAAGTCCGTACATCGGAGCAAGTCCTCCTGGGGAACGCGTGGGGCGGGGTGTTGCCGCCTGATCAAACCGGTAATCGCCGCCGCTTACAATTTCTTTACGTGACCGGATCCGTCCTGATGGTCGCGCTACGCTCCTCGCGGATGGTGCGGCTTGACCGGATCTACACGCGCGCAGGGGACGGCGGCGAGACGTCGCTCGGCGACGGCCGCCGGGTCTCCAAGGACGACGCCCGGATCTGGGCGTACGGCACCGTCGACGAGACCGGCGCCGCGGTCGGCGTGGCGGTGGCCGCCGGTCTCGAACCGGCCGCGACGGAACTGCTGCGGCGTGTGATGAACGACCTGTTCGACGTCGGCGCCGACCTGGCCGTGCCGGTCGACTCGACGCGCGGCCGGCAGCGCGAGCGGCTGCGCATCGACCAACGCCATGTCGAGGCGCTCGAGCGTGCGTGCGACGAGTGGTCGCCGCGCCTCGCGCCGCTCACCAGCTTCGTGTTGTCGGGCGGGACACCGCAGGCGGCGGCGCTGCACCAGGCGCGGACAACGTGCCGCCGGGCGGAGCGGTTGGCGGTGAGGCTGGCCGCCGACGAGCCGGTCAACGAGCACGCCATCGCCTACCTCAACCGACTCTCCGACCTGCTGTTCATCCTCGCCCGGGTGCACAACGACGACGGCCGTGCCGACGTGCTGTGGGAGCCCGGCGCGTCGCTCGCCGAGGAGCAGTAGATGTCGGATAACGGCGACCGCGATCGCGTCGAGCGCTCGACCATCTCCGGCATCCCCTACCAGCCGGTGTATACGCCCGAGACGACACCGATCGACTACGAGGCCGATCTCGGCGACCCGGGCAGCTACCCGTTCACCCGCGGCGTGTACGAGACGATGTACCGAGGCAAAGCATGGACGATGCGCCAGTTCGCGGGCTTCGGCACGGCGGAGGAGACGAACCGGCGGTTCCGCTACCTGTTGTCGCACGGGCAGACGGGCCTGTCGACCGCCTTCGACATGCCCACACTGATGGGCTACGACTCCGACCACCCGCGGTCGCTGGGTGAGGTCGGCCGGGAAGGCGTTGCGGTCGACACGCTGGCCGATATGGAGGATCTGTTCGCCGGCATCCCGCTCGACCAGGTGACCACCTCGATGACCGTCAACGCTCCGGCTGCGGTCGTGCTCGCGCAGTACGTGTGCGTGGCCGAGCGCCAGGGCGTGCCGCCCGAGAAGCTGGGCGGGACGATCCAGGCGGACATCCTCAAGGAGTACATCGCCCAGAAGGAGTGGATCTTCCCGGCCGAGCCCTCGATGCGGCTGATGATCGACATGATCGAGTGGTGCACGGAGCACATGCCGCGCTGGCATCCGGTGTCGATCTCCGGGTACCACATCCGCGAGGCGGGGGCGACGGCCGCCCAGGAGCTGGCGTTCACGCTCGCCGACGGCTTCGCGTACGTCGAGCGGTGTGTCGAGCGCGGCATGGACGTCGACGAGTTCGCGCCGCGGCTGTCGTTCTTCTTCAACGCCCACATCGACTTCTTCGAGGAGATCGGGAAGTACCGCGCCGCACGGCGGATCTGGGCGCGCGAGCTGCGGGACCGGTTCGGCGCGAAGCAGGAGCGATCGCTGCTGATGCGCTTCCACACGCAGACGGCGGGCGTGTCGCTGACCGCGCAGCAGCCGCTGATCAACATCGCCCGCACCGCGATCGAGGCGATGGCTGCGGTGCTCGGCGGCACCAACTCGCTGCACACCAACTCGTTCGACGAGGCGCTGGCGTTGCCCACCGAGGAGGCGGCCCGGCTGGCGCTGCGCACGCAGCAGGTGATCCTGCACGAGACCGGCGTCGTCCACTCGGCCGACCCGCTGGGCGGGTCGTGGCTGGTCGAGTCGATGACCGACGAGCTGGAGCGCCAGGCATACGAGTACTTCGACCGGATCGACCGGCTGGGCGGCGTCGTCGCTGCGCTGGAGCAGAACTTCTTCCAGCGCGAGATCGCCGAGGCCAGCTATCGCTTCCAGCAGGAGATGGAGGCCGGCGTGCGGCGCATCGTCGGCGTCAATGCCCACACGGAGGGCGACGAGCCGATCCAGATCCTCAAGATCCCCGTCGAGGTCGAGGAGCGCCAGGTGACGCGCCTGCGCGAGGTGCGTGGCGGACGCAGCGGCGCCGAGGTCGAGCGTGCGCTGGCCGGCCTGCGCAGTGCCGCGGAGGGCGACGAGAACGTGATGGGCCATCTGGTCGAGTGTGCGCGCGCCTATGCCAGCGAGGGCGAGATCTGCGACGCCCTGCGCGAGGTGTGGGGCGTGTACCGCGAGACGCCCGTCTTCTAGGATTGCGCGGATGGACGCCTTCGAGACCTCTCAGCTGGAGGCCGAGCGCGCCGCCTCGGGCAATCTCTACCTGGAGTTCCTGCGCCGTGACTCGATGAGCCTCGGCCTCTACACGCTGGACGCCGGTGCGGAGGATCCACAGACGCCCCACGACGAGGACGAGGCATACGTGGTCGTTGCCGGGCGCGGCGCGATCATGGTGGCCGGCGAGAACCAGGATGTCGGCCCGGGGTCGGTCGTGTTCGTCGGCCGCGGCGTCGAGCACCGGTTCCACTCGATCACCGAGCGGCTGCAGATCCTGGTGGTCTTCGCGCCGCCCGAGTCCGCGTAGCACAACCCGGCGTCGCCCGCCGTCACGATTCGGCCTGTTCACGCGCAGATGTGCGCCGATTCGCGCACGCTCGGCGTTGGCCCTGGCACTGTGCCCGGCACCACGCCCGGCGCGGTGCCCGGCACCCCCGCGTCGCCTGGCTGCTGGCGCCGCCGGGATCGGCCGATCGGTACACTCGCCCCTCAGATGAGCCGCAGGATTCGAGTGGTGGTGGCCAAGCCTGGCCTCGACGGGCACGATCGCGGCGCCAAGATCATCGCGCGCACGCTCCGTGACGCCGGCATGGAGGTCATCTACACGGGACTCCACCAGACACCCGAGCAGATCGTTGAGACCGTGATCCAGGAGGACGCCGACGCCGTCGGCATCTCGATCCTGTCCGGCGCGCACATGACGCTGGTGCCGCGGATCCTC
>DATLLN010000026.1:0-3112 GCA_035537835.1 Gaiellales bacterium | reverse complement strand
CTGATCGGCCTCTCCCACGTCGACCCGGTCGAGACCCGGCTGTTCCTCGGCCGCTTCCTGTCACCCGAGCTGGCGAGCGTGCCCGACATCGACCTCGACTTCCCACGGGACGTCCGCGAGGGGCTGATCCTCGAGGTGCAGGCCCGCTACGGCGACGACCACGCCGCGCTGGTCGCCGCCTTCCCCACCTACAAGGTGCGCGGCGCGATCCGCGACCTGGGCAAGGCGCTGGCGCTGCCCCAGGGAGAGATCGAGCGGATGGCGCGGATGTCCGACGGCTTCGACCACGCCAGCGGCGACGCAGCCCGCACCGACCCGCGGCTCGACTCCCCACGCTGGCGCGCCTTCCGCTTCCTGATGGACGAGATCGCCGGCCTGCCGCGCCACATCAGCCAGCACTCGGGCGGGATGGTGATCTCCTCCGCCCCGCTGGTCGAGCTGGTGCCGGTGCTGCCGGCGGCGATGGAGGGCAGGCGGATCTGCCAGTGGGACAAGGACTCCTGCGCCGACGCCGGCTTCCTCAAGATCGACCTGCTCGGGCTGGGCATGCTGTCCGCCGTCGAGGAGTGCGTCGACCTGATCGCGCGCACCGCGTCCGAGCCCGTCGACCTCTCGCGGGTCGGCTTCGACGACCCCGAGGTGTTCGCCGAGATCCAGGCGGCGGACACGGTCGGCGTGTTCCAGATCGAGAGCCGCGCCCAGATGCAGTCGCTGGTGCGGACGAAGCCCGAGGACCTCGACGACCTGACGGTGCAGGTCGCGCTCGTCCGCCCCGGCCCGATCGTCGGCGACGCCGTCAACCCGTACATCAAGCGCCGCCAGGAGCTGCGCCGGAACCCGGACTACGAGGTGCCGTACGACCACCCGCTGCTGCGCGAGGTGCTGGCCGACACGCTGGGCGTGGTCGTGTTCCAGGACCAGGTGCTCGAGGTGGCGATGGCGCTGGCCGGCTTCACCACCGGGGAGGCCGAGTCGCTGCGGCGGGCGATGAGCCGCAAGCGCAGCCGCTCGGCGCTCGAGGGCCACTGGCTGCGGTTCCGCAACGGCGCGGTGGCGAACGGCGTGCCCGAGGAGACGGCGAAGCTGGTGTTCGACAAGGTCGTCGGCTTCTCGGAGTTCGGCTTCCCCAAGTCGCACGCGGCTGCCTTCGGCATCCTCGCCTACCAGTCGGCCTGGCTGCACCGCCACTACCCTGCCGAGTTCCTGTGCTCGCTGCTGAACGCCCAGCCGATGGGCTTCTACCCGCCGGCGACACTGCTGCGGGACGGCGAGCGGCGGGGCGTGACCATGCTGCCGCCGGACGTCAACGAGAGCATGGCCGGCTGCACGGTCGAGGGCAGCGACGGCGTGCGGATCGGCCTCGGCTACGTCAAGGGCGTCGGCAAGTCGGCGGAGGACATCGTTGCCGAACGCGACCGCGGCGGCCTCTTCGCCGATCCCGGCGATCTGGTGCGGCGGGCGCCCGTCGGCCGCGACTCGCTCGCCCAGCTGGTGCGCGCGGGTGCGCTCGACCGCTTCGATGCGAACCGGCGCAGGCTGCTGTGGGAGATCCGCCTGCACCGCGCACCGGAGCGCGGCCAGCTCGCCCTGCCGCTCGACGCCGCGCCGACGCCGCGGCTGGCCGGCATGAGCGAGTGGGACCGGATGGTCTCCGACGACGAGGCGATGCATCTGACCACGGGGCCGCATCCGATGGCGCTGCTGCGGCCCTCGCTGCCCGACACGATCCGCACGTCGCTCGACCTGCGCACCGACCGCCACGGCCGGACGGTGACCGTTGCCGGGATGATGATCGCCCGCCAGCGGCCGCACACCGCCAAGGGCATCGTCTTCCTGCTCGTCGAGGACGAGCACGGTATGACGAACGTGATCGTGCCGCCTCAGATCTACGAGCGCGACCGCATCGTGGTGCGCGCCGAGCCGCTGGTACAGGTGACCGGGCGGCTGGAGAAGCGCGAGGGGACGATCAACGTGATCGCCGAGCGCGTCGAGGCGCTGGCCCGCCCGGGCCGGCCGGTGATCGGCCCCGCACGTACGGAGACGGAGGACGCCGAGCTCCGCCGGCTACGGGCGGCTGCTCCGGTTGCGAACTCCTTCGCCCGCGGCCGCCGCTAGAACAGGCTGCCGAACGACGTGACGATCGCGCACACCGCGACGACCCACGCCAGCATGACCGTGACCACGGTCGCCAGTGCGTGGTCGTGCATGACTCCCGCCAGACCCCTCCGGCCGGATTCGTTCATCTCGAAGACCCCCTCGGAACGCGTGATGGTGAACCGCCGCACGCAGACATCGGTCGAGGGTGATCCCCGCCGGAGCCCCCGCTCGGGTGAATCCCTAGACCAAGAACGCGTAGACGCTCGCGATGGCGAACACCACCACGACCCACTCCACCAGCACCAGGCACACGGCCAGGACCGGCCGGTCCTCGGCCCAGGCCAGCGCGGTCTGCTGCGTCCCGTACTCGTCTGCTGCCTTGCGCTCGCTCGTCGTCCAGCGCATCGTCAACCCCCTACTCGACCCATCAAGCGTGCCACTTCGGACGATCAAACCGCCACCCCCGGACGCGGGATCTTGCCTGGAGTGACGCCGCTCAGGCGGTGATCATGGCGACGCCGTCGTGGACGTCGACGACGGTCGGGACGACCTCGACGACGCCCTCGCGGGCGCAGTAGCGGACATCGTCCAGCAGGCCGGCGGCACGCAGGTTGCGGGCGCTCTTCGAGGCGGCCAGGCCCTCGCCGGCGGACTCGAACGACGCAGCCAGCGCCTCGGCAGCCCGCGCGGCGTCGGTCAGCTCGTACTCCGGCAGCCAGACCGCTAGCTCCTGGACGTACCTCCCGGCCGTGTACGCGTCGTCCATCGTGAAGTCGCCCCGGACGCCGGCGCACTGGATCAGCACGTCGCCGCCGCGCTGGCGCGCCGTGCGCGCCACCTTGGAGGCGCAGGACAGCAGGTTGAGCAGGCTGCCGATGACGACGACCTCGGCGTGGCCCGCAGCGGTGACGATGGCGCGAGTGCCGTTGGTGGTCGTCAGGACGATCGTCTCCGCCCGCGGCTCGCCCTCGAACTCCACGGGCGAGTTGCCCAGGTCGAATCCCTCGGGCTTGAC
>DATLLN010000025.1:0-2014 GCA_035537835.1 Gaiellales bacterium | reverse complement strand
CTCGCCGCTGGTCAGGATGCGGCAGAACACCCGGCTGCCGGGCGCCGCCCGCGCGATCTTGGCGAGCTCCGCCTCGCTGTCGAAGGCGAACAGCCCTACGCCCCGAGCGTAGGCCGCCGCGATGTCGGCCTCCTTCTTGATCGTGTTGCCGTAGGAGATTCGCGACGGGTCGGCGCCCGCGTCCAGGACCAGCGCGATCTCGGCCGGGCTCGCCACATCGAACGATGAGCCCAGCTCGACCAGCCGCCGCAGGATCTCCAGCGCCGGGTTGGCCTTGACGGCATAGAAGATCGCGACGCCGTCGAGCGCCGTGGTGAGGGCCTGGTAGTTGGCCTCGACGACATCGACG
Source organism: Gaiellales bacterium (assembly GCA_035537835.1). Classification (GTDB taxonomy): domain Bacteria; phylum Actinomycetota; class Thermoleophilia; order Gaiellales; family JAICJC01; genus DATLLN01. The sequence continues at coordinate 1,665 of DATLLN010000025.1, read as the reverse complement.
TCGAGCACCAGATAGGGCGTGGCCGGACGAACTTCGTCCAGGAAGAGGCGGAGCTTCGGCGTCATCGAGCGAACCCTCCCACAGGCAGGGGGTTGGGCCAACGGCGCGGCGCGGGGCCGCCGTGGCCCCACGTTATGCCGACGAATGCTAAGGGAAGGTGTCAGCCGACCAGGATGTTCTTGAACTGCCAGGAATCGGCCGGATCGATGTCCTCGGAAAATAGGACGGCGCGGTTGTCCAGCGGCGTCCAGTCGCTGTAGGCGCCGACGACCGGGCCCAGATAGGGCCGCGCGACCTCGAGCACGCGCTTGTAGTCGAGCTCGTCCGCCTCGACGATGCCGGCGGTCGGGTGCTCGATCGCCCAGACCATCCCGCCCAGCACGCCGGCCGCCACCTGGAGCGAGGTCGCGCTGTTGTGGGGGGCGAGCCGGCGCGCCTCGTCGATGCCCAGCTGCGAGCCGTACCAGAACGCGCCCTTCTTATGCCCCATCAGGAGCACGCCCAGCTCGTCGATGCCGGAGGTGATCTCCTCCATCATCAGCCGCTGCTTGGGCTGCTGCTGCCAGCCGCGACCGGCCATCTCCTGCACCGACAGCACCGCGTCGTCGCACGGGTGGTAGGCATAGTGCACGGTCGGCCGGTAGAGCACGGCGTCGCCATCGCGCGCGGTCAGGTAGTCCGCGATCGAGATCGCCTCGTTGTGCGTGACCAGGAAGCCGTGGAACGGGCCGTTGTTCGGGGTCCAGGTGCGCACGCGCGTCCCGGCGCCCGGCTGGTTGAGGTAGATCGCCGCACCACAGCCGCCCGCATGTCGCATGCCGCCGCGCGGGAAGTGCCGCTCGTGCGTGCCCCAGCCCAGCTCGGCCGGCTGGCAGCCCTCGGAGACGAAGCCGTCGATCGACCAGGTGTTGACGAACTCGCCCGGCGCCTTGCGCCGGTCCGACACCTGGGTGTCGCGCTCGGCGACGTGGATCGCCTTGATGCCGAGGTCGCGGAACAGCCGCGCCCAGCCCTGGCGGTCGGTGGGCTCCGGACGGTCGAGGCCGGTGTCGCGCGCGACGATCAGCGCCGCCTCCTTCACGAGCTGCGAGACCAGGCCGGGATTGGCACCCTGCGCGCTGACCGCGGTCGGTCCGCGGCCGAGCTCGCGGCGCAGCTGGAGCAGCTGCTCGCGCAGCGCATAGTTGGAGCGGGCGGCCGGCGACAGGCTGCGGTCGAAATACATCCCACCCCACGGCTCGACGACGGTGTCGAGGTAGAGTGCCCCGCGCTCGTGGGCGAGGCGGGCGATCGCGGTGCTGCTGACATCGACCGACAGGTTGAGGATGAAATCGCCCACGCCGACCAACGGCTCGAGCACGCGGCGATAGTTGTCCTCGGTGAGCGCCTCCTCACGGAACGCGATGCCGTACTGCCCGGCCTCCTCGCGGCCGCGCGCGTCCGCGGTCACGATCGTGATCCGGTCGGGCGTGACGCCGAGATGACGCAGGATCAGGGGCAGGACCGCCTGGCCGATGCTCCCACATCCCAGCATGACGAGCTGGCCGGGAAGCTGGGTATGAACGACATGCTCGGCCATCGGCCTCACTCCTACTCGAACAACTCTTGGTCACTTCATGCGACCGGTCACCCAGTAAGGTGGCGGGGCGCCCCGCCACCTTACTG
>DATLLN010000024.1:0-4475 GCA_035537835.1 Gaiellales bacterium | reverse complement strand
GGTGCGCAGATCGGGCAGCGAGAGCTTCACGAATCCTCCACGGGGATGTTGTCGATCAGTCGGGTCGAACCGAAGCGGGCGGCGCCGATGACGATGGCCCCGGGCAGGGGCTCGACCGGCTCGAAGGTGTCGGGGTCGACGACCGCCAGGTAGTCGAGGTCGCCCTCGACCAGCCCCGGATCGCGGGCCAACAGGGCACGGTGCAGCGACGGCCTCGCCGTCTCCACCCGCAACGCCTACCTGTCGGACGACGAGCGGCGGCGGGCGCCGTCGCTGCACCGTGCCCTGGTGGCCCGCGACCCGGCGCTGGTCGAGGGCGACCTCGACTACCTGGCGGTCGTCGACCCCGACACCTTCGAGCAGGTCGAGCCCCGGCCCGGGGCGATCGTCATCGGCGCCGCCCGCTTCGGTTCGACCCGACTGATCGACAACATCCCCGTGGAGGATTCGTGAAGCTCTCGCTGCCCGATCTGCGCACTATGAAGTCCCAGCGCCGGCCGATCGTGATGATCACGGCGTACGACCACCCGACCGGCCGGATCGTCGACGCGGCCGGCGTCGACCTCGTGCTTGTTGGCGACTCGGCCGCCAACGTGGTGCTCGGGCACGACTCGACGGTGCCGGCCACGATGGACGAGATGACCATCCTCACCCGGGCCGTCAGCCGGGGCGTCGAGCACGCGCTGGTGATCGGCGACCTGCCGTTCATGTCCTACCAGGTGTCGGACGAGGAGGCCGTCCGCAGCGCCGGACGACTGGTCAAGGAGGGCGGCGCCGACGCGGTCAAGCTGGAGGGCGCCGGGCCGTCGCTCGACCGGATCCGGGCGATCGTCGCCTCCGGCATCCCGGTGATGGGCCATCTCGGCCTGACGCCGCAGACGGCCACCATCAAGGGCGGCCACAGGGCCCAGGGTCGGCAGGCGGAGGGCGCCCGTGCGCTGTTCGCCGACGCGCTTGCCGTGGAGGCGGCGGGCTGCTTCGGCGTCGTGCTGGAGGCCGTGCCGCCGCAGGTCGCCGAGGCGATCTCGCGCCGGCTGGACATCGTCACCATCGGCATCGGCTCGGGCGCCGGGACGGACGGCCAGGTGCTGGTGCTCCATGACATGCTGGGCATCCGCAGCTCGGACGGCCCGCAGCCGCGCTTCGTCAAGCACTACGCAGAGGTGGGCGACGTGATGAAAGGGGCGGTCGAGCGCTACGCGACCGAGGTGCGCGGCGGCGAGTACCCGGCGGCCGAGCACACCTACTCGATGCCGCCCCAGGAGCTCGAGGCGTTCGAACGCGCGATCGGCGCCGGATCGATCGAGGAGAACGCCCTCGCGGACTGGTGACGCCGACCTAGAATGGCCGGCATGACGACATTCCTTCACACCATGGTCCGGATCACCGATCCCCCGAAGAGCCGCGCCTTCTACGAGGCGCTGGGCTTCAGCTTCGCCCGCGAGATGGACATCGTCCGCAACGGCGAGAAGGAGGCGACGAACTACTTCTTCAGCCTCCCCGGCAGCGAGAACGTGCTCGAGCTGACGTTCAACCACGACGGGCGCAGCTACGACAACGGCACCGGCTACGGCCACATCGCGATCGGCGTCGAGGATCTGGACGGCACCCTCCAGCAGTTGGCCGGCCAGGGCATCGAGCCCGAGCGGCCCCCGTACACGGTCAGCGACGGGGGGTCGCGGCTCTGCTTCGTCCGCGACCCCGATGACTACCGAATCGAGCTGATCGAACGGCACGGCTCGTAGCCGACGGTGGTTACCGCCGCGAGCCGATAGACAAGCCTGGAGCGTAGTTCCAGAGCCAAATCTGGCCCCAGCCCGGTGTGTGCAAGCAGGCTGGCGCGCGCATCCGATCCGAGTGATTACGACGCTGAGAATTAGCGGCCCGCTCCCATGGTGGCCGGTAATGCCGGCGCGGTGGCCGGCACTGGCGTCGGCGCGTCGGGGCAGGACTTGCCAACGGTGGCTGCCGCGCGGCTGCCACCTGTGTGGCCGCCGCTGCCACGTTCGACCGGCTTCTGCCACGTTGCTCGCCGGCTAGGACAGGACTTCGTGCACGGCCGTCTCGAGCGGCATCGCCAGGCCGTCCTCGCGCCCGCGCGCGAACGCCGCCTGGCCGGTCACTTCGCCGAGGTCGGTCATCTCCCAGGCCGACAGCGGCTCGCGGTCGAGCTCGGCCTCGATGGCTCCGCGCAGGCGACCGGCGCGCTCGGCCAGCGTCTCATCCGCGGCTAGGAGGGCGAGCAGGTCGAGCAGCTGGACGACGCGGCGCCGGTCGCCGATCACGACCGAGCGCCGGAGCCCTGCGAGCGCCTCGTCGCGGGCCTCCTCCTGCCGCTCCAGCTCGCGCAACCTCTTGGCCCGCCGGAGCCCCATCCGCGCCTGCCACCAGCTGAAGCCGCACGCTCCGGCGACGTCGCGGCTCTCGCCGAGCAGTTCGAGGCCGAGGTCGTGCGATCCGCGCTCGAACTCCAACTCGCCGATCAGCCCCAGGGCCTGAGCCTCGCTGCGGTGGTTACCGGCCTCGCGGCTGTCCTCCAGCCCCTCGCGGCCGAGCCGAAGCGCGGTCTCCGGGTCGCCGCGGTACCAGGCGGTGTGCCCCAGACGTACGAGCACCGACGCGGCGCCGCCACGGTCGCCCACGCTCCGGTAGTCGGCCAGGCTCTGGCGGTAGACCTCCGCCGCCCGCGCCTCGTCGCCGCGAGGGTGCAGCGTTCCCCCGTAGGTGAGCAGCGCGCCGGCGCGAACGCCCGGGGAGACGGCCTCCGAGACGGGCAGCAGTGCCTCGAACCAGCGAGCGCCCTCCGCGGAGTCGGTAGTCACCCACAGCCCCTCCAGCGCGGCGGCGGTTCGCAACCCCACCTCGGCGTCGCCACCCGACACGGCCCAGCCCAGCGCCGCACGGAAGTTTCCGAGCTCGTCGAGCGCAAGGTCATGGCGCTCTTCGCCTGGCGCCCAGTCCCACAGCCCCGCCCCTTCGGCGACCTCGAGGTAGTACCGGGCATGCCGGTCGCGCAGCGCCGCCGCATCCGCTGAAGCCTCGAGCTGCTCCACTGCATACGCCCGGATCGTGTCCAGCAGCCAGAGCCGGTCGCCGGTGCGGCGCAGCAGGCTCTTGTCGAGCAGCGACTGCATCGGATCGGGTCGGGCGCCGACCACGGCCTCGGCCGCCTCGAACGTTGCGCCGCCGGCGAAGACGCCCAGCTGCGCGAACAGGGCCCGCTCGTCTGCGGCGAGCAGCTCGTGGCTCCACTCTATGGTCGCCCGAAGAGTCGCATGCCGGGGATCGGCGTCCCGGCCGCCGATGAACAGGTCCAGCCGCTCCCCCAGCCTGCCCAGGATCTGGGCAGGCGCCAGCAGCCCTGCGCGGGCGGCCGCCAGCTCGATGGCCAGCGGCAGCTCCTCGAGGCGCCGACACAGCTCGCGGATGGCATCGGTCGGCTGCATGCCGGCGCGGTCACAGAACAGCGCCACGCCGTCGGTCTCCGATAGGGGCTCGAGCGGGAACTCCCGCTCCCCCTGGATGCGCAGCAGCTCCCGGCTGGTCACCAGCAGACTGAGATCGTGCGCCTCGGCCAGGATCAGCGAGAGCGCCGGCGCCGCGGCGATCACGTGCTCGAAGTTGTCGAGCAGCAGCAGCGTCCGCCGACCGGCTGCCCACCGCTCCAGGTCGGCGGCGCCGACCGCGCGTTCGATGCTGGTGACGACCATCGCTGGGTCGGGCAGCCCGACCAGCGGTACCCACCAGACGCCGTCGGCGTAGTCATCGAGCGCGGCCCGCGCCAGCGCAATGGCAAACCGGGTCTTGCCGACGCCGCCCGGGCCGGTGACGGTCAGGACGCGGGCGCCAGCCAGCGCCTCGGCGGCCGCGCCCAGCTCAGGCTCGCGGCCGACGAACGTGCTCACCGGCTGAGGCAGGGTGGTCGGGGACAGGCTGCGCAGCGGCGGGAACCGGTCGTTACCCAGCTGGAACAGGCGCAGCGGCTCGGCAATGTCCTTCAGCCGGTGGTCGCCCAGGTCGGTCACGTCGACGTCGGCGAGCAGCTCGCGGGTGCGCCGCGAGAGCACTACCTGGCCGCCGTGGGCACACCCGGCGATCCTGGCCGCCGTGTGGACGTCCAGGCCGACGTAGCCCTCCTTCGTCAGCTGAGGCTCGCCCGTGTGCATCCCCATCCGCACGCGCACCCGCCCGGCTGAGAGCGCCGTCTGGGCTGCTGCAGCGCCGCCGGCGGCATCGGACGCGCGGGCGAAGGCGTAGAAGAATGCGTCGCCTTCCGTGCCCATCTCCACCCCGCCCCGCTTGGCCATCGCGTCGCGGATCACCCGGCGATGGGTGTCGAGGGCCGTCGCATACCCCTCGCCGAGCTCGTACAGCAGCTTGGTCGAGCCCTCGATGTCGGTGAAGAGCAGCGTGACCGTCCCTGTGGGCAGCTCGGGCATCGTGTCCCCCAGCTACGGCGCCCGGCGAGGAGCCGG
>DATLLN010000023.1:0-2328 GCA_035537835.1 Gaiellales bacterium | reverse complement strand
CACCCAGAGCAGGGGCATGTCACCCGGGACATCCACGGTCGTGGTCTTCCCGTTCACGTTCAAAGTGAATGGCATAACGTTAACTCTCAGCAGGAAAGGGAGATCGCTGACAAGGAATCCGGTGTATTAGACGGCGAGCGGCGCTGAAAAGCAAGAGCCAGCTCCGGGGACGCGGATGCAATAATGAGCACCCATGACGCGCCGGATTCTGGTAGTCCTCGCGGTATTCGCGCTCATGCCGGGGTTTGCCAGCCTGCAATCCCCTGCCGCGACCCCAGTTCCCTCGCCCATCCAGACGCCAGCCGCCGCGCCGGCCGAGCCTGCCCAGCCATTCGACGACTGGCTCGCCGCGCTGATCGAGGAGGCGGACCGTAAAGGCTTTGACGACAGGCTGATCGCGGAAACGCTGACCGGCCTGGCGCCGTTGCCGCGGGTCATCCAGGCGGACCGCTCCCAGGCCGAGCTCAACCCGGGGCTCGACCGCTACCTGTCCACGCGCCTGACCCGTCCGGTCATCAACCGGGGGCGCGAGCTCATGCGCCAGAACCGCACCCTGCTCACCCGGATCGAGCGCGAGCACAAGGTCCAGCGCCGCTTCGTCATGGCCATCTGGGGGATGGAGACGCGCTACGGACGCATCACCGGCCGCGAGCCGACCTTCCGCGCGCTGGCGACGCTCGCCTGGGAGCCGCGGCGGGCCGACTACTTCCGCAACGAGCTGTTCGACGCGTTGACGATGGTCCAGCGCGGGCACATCGAGGCCAAGGCGATGACCGGCTCGTGGGCCGGCGCGATGGGACAGCCGCAGTTCATGCCGTCCAGCTATCTGAAGCACGCGGTGGACTTCGACAAGGATGGCCGCATCGACATCTGGCGCTCGGTCCCCGACGCGCTGGCCTCGATCGCGAACTATCTCGAGAGCTACGACTGGCAGTCCGACGAGACCTGGGGCCGCGAGGTCCGCGTCTCTCCCGCGGCACGCGCGAAGATCACCGCGGAGGTCCCGCTGCGCAAGGAAGGCTGCTTCGCGATCCGCAACATGACCGAACGCCGCGACCTCGAGGACTGGGCCGAACTCGGCGTCCGCCGCGCCGACGGCGCCGCACTGCCGCGCGCCGACGTCGAGGCGAGCCTGGTCACCACCGGCGACGGGCACACGTTCCTCGCCTACCGCAACTACGAGGCGATTCTCGGCTACAACTGCGCGCACTACTACGCGCTCAGCGTCGCAATGTTGGCCGACAGGCTGCAGTAGCGACCCGCCGGCGCCGCGTTGACAAGTGCAAACTTCAAACTTCAAAGTGCAAAGTAAGTTGGAAGTGCGCACCGCGCATACCGAACGGTCGGCGCGCACACCGCACGAACCCACTTTTCACTTACTTTGCACTTTGTACTTTGAAGTTTGAACTTTGAGGAGGCCCCCTTGTCATCCGCCTACGAGAGCGCCACGCTCATCATCCGACTGTATGAACTGCGCCGCGATCCGACGATGCGCGAGGCGCGGATGTGGTTTGCGCGCAGCTTCAACCCCGGGACGATCGACGAAGTGATGCAGGCCGTGTCGGGCCCGAACAGCGCCGACTTCCGCATGGTCACCAGCTACTGGGACATGGCGGCGTCCTTCGTCCTCAACGGCGCGATCGACGAGAAGATGTTCAACGACGCCAACGGCGAACAGCACGTGGTGTTCAGCAAGATCGAGCCGTTCATCGCGGAGTACCGCAGCCGGATGGGCAACCCGGGCTACCTGGCGAGCCTCGAAGCAGTGGTGATGAAGACGCCGGGCGCGCCGGAGCGGATGGCGATGTTGAGGGAGCGGTTCAGGGCGATGGCGGCGAAGTAGCGCGGAGGGGCCCCCGCTGTTCACGCTTCCTCAGCCCCTGGGCGCCCCCGCCATGAACGCCGCATTGGTTGGCGCCGGTACGCCGCCGGCTGCCTCGATCGTCACGGCGACCGCCCTCGGCGGCGCGATGTCGGGGGGCGTGATGAACACCTCCGGCCCTTCGCCGGTGAGCACGCCCGCGCTGACCGGCGCCGGGCCGGCGCTGGTGAACACCCAGACCTGATACACGCGCCCTTCGGGTAACGGCGGCAGGTTCGTGCCCGAGAACACCATGCCGCGCTGCCGGCTCCACATCGCGCGTCCCGACGCCTGCGGCGCGCTGGCCAATCCCGCGAGGTCGATGCGCACGACGTCGGGAGCGGTCAGGACGCCGAGCACCGTCTGCGTCGCGCTGGCCGCCGCGCGGGCATCGGCGAGACGCTGCTCCGAATCGCGCACGGCCGCCGCGGACTCCTCGATGCGGGCCTCGAGCGCGGCGATCTGCG
>DATLLN010000022.1:0-3391 GCA_035537835.1 Gaiellales bacterium | reverse complement strand
CGATGATCTCCACCGTCTCGTCGACCGACAGCGTCGTCTGCGTGATGTAGGCGACGCGCTCGGGATCGGCGATCTCCAGGCCGTCGATCTCCGCCACCGAGCCGATCAGCTGGATCGAGGCCGGCGCCTCCCCCATGGTGCCGACGACCTCCTCGTGCCCCTCGTGGCCGACCAGAACGATGGTGTAGCCATCGGCGGCGAACCGCCTGGCCTCCGTGTGCACCTTCGTCACCAGCGGACACGTGGCGTCGATCATGCGCAGGCCGCGGGCGCTGCAGTTGCTGTAGACGTCGGGCGCGACCCCATGTGCGGAGAGCACCACGACGCCGCCGCGCGGGACGTCGAGCTCGCTGTCGACGAACACGGCGCCGCGGTCGGACAGGTCGCGGACGACGTGGCCGTTGTGCACGATCTCCTTGCGCACGTAGACCGGGGCGCCGAAGTGGTCGAGCGCCCGTTCGACGGTGTCGACCGCACGATCGACCCCGGCGCAGTAACCGCGGGGAGAGGCCAGCAGGACCTTGGTCGGCGCCATGCCGTGGATCGTACTGGCTGGACGGCTAGCGGTGGCCCCAGTCGGCCGTCCAGACGGCCGCCGAGGACTTGCCCTCGAACGATCCGGCGGCCCGGCCGACGCCGACCCAGGTGAAGCGCGACGAGAGCAGCACCGCGCGGTGCGTGGGGCTGGCCAGCCACATGCCGATCACGTGCTGCGCCTGCGCATACGACCCCGATCCCCAGGCCAGCGTCTCGCCGGCCCACCAGGCGCCGTAGCGGGTGAACCCGGAGCGGTTGATCCGGTCGAACAGCGTCGAGCCGGTCGGGCTGGTGTGCGCGAAGTAGTGGCGCGCGACCATGTCGGCCGAGTGCGACTGGGCGGTCTTGTCGAGCCCGGGCGCGTGGCGGACGGGCGCCAGGCCGTGCACGTGGCGGGTCTTGTTGATCGCGAAGATCAGCTGCCACCGGTAGGCCTGGACACTGGACGCGTTGGCGGCGGGGGCGATGGCCAGGACGACCAGGAGGACCATCATGGCCGCTGCAAGAATCCGAGTTCGCATATCCGCTAGATCGGCTGTGCACACTCCGGCTTTCGCAAAGTTTTCGTAAGAACCTCGTCGGGTGACCGGTTACGCGTGCGGCTCGCCGCCGACCAGACCCTCGGCGACCAGGATTCCTGCGAGCACCAGCGCGGCGCCGGCAAGCTGCGACGTGGTCAGCGACTGGCCCAGCCAGACCCAGGCGATCAGGCCGCCGGCGACCGGCTCCCAGGTCGAGAGCAGGGTCACGCGGGCGGCCGGCAGCGCGTGCAGCGACGACACCAGCAGGGCGAACGGCACCAGGGTGCCCAGCACGACCACGCAGGCGATCAGCAGCCCCAGCGGCAGGTGCCACGCCGCGAGCCGGCCATCCAGGCTGACGGCGTCGGGCATCCGTTCCCAGGGGAAGTTCCACCACGGTGCGGCGAACACCCAGAACACGCTGCCCACGCCGAAGCCGATGCAGATCGTGGCCACCGCCGGCCGCCGCGGGATGCCCCGCTCGGTGACGATGATGTAGAACGCGTACGCGCAGGCGCAGAGCAGCGCCGCCGCCACGCCGCCGGCGTCCAGCCCACCGCCGCCCGACAGCACGTTGACCATCAACGCGAGCCCGAGGACGACCAGCCCGATGGCCGCCCACAGGCTCCGGCCGACGTGCTTGCCCAGCCACAGCCAGGCGTAGAGGGCGACCAGGACGGGGGCCAGGTACTCGATCAGGACGCTGATGCCGACGGGCAGCGTGCGCAGCGCCACCAGGTACAGCAGCTGCACCCCGACCAGCCCGATCAACCCCAGCGCGATCAGCTCCGGCCACTCGCGCCGGACGACGCGCAGCGTGTGCGGCTGGGTCGCGAGCAGCACCGCTGCCAGCCCCGCGAACGCACCGAGCATCCGGCACTCGGTCAGCTCGGCGGGGCTGATGCCGTGCGTCAGCACGACCTTCGAGATGACCCCGTTCAACCCCCAGAGCGTGGTGGCCACAGCGACCATCACGTATGCCTGCCCACGCGTCACGCGGCCGAGACTACGTGCCGCGGCGGCCGCGGTGGCGGGCTATCGCAGGTCGGCGAGGTCGCCCGCGAACAGCTCGCGGTCGTCCTCCTCGGCGATCGTCCGGCCGGCCTCGGCCGCCGCCGCTGCGTGTGCCGCCGTCCGCTCCCCGTCGCCCAGCGCCCGGTAGGCGCGGGCCATCGCCTCGTGCGCGTAGGCCAGGTCGAAGTCGCCGATGCCGTGCTCGGTGCAGGCGTCGAGGCACCGCTGCGCGTGGAACAGGGCCGGCTCGCCGCGGCCGAGGGTCGCATAGACGCGCGAGATCTGCCACTCGCCGCGGGCGACGTTGACCGGCGTCCCGACCTCGCCCCAGTGGTGCCGCGAGGCGTGGGCGGCGTGGATCATCTCGACATCCTGCGCCGGCGTCCGGGGGTCGGTGTCGAGCAGCGTCCAGACGTGGTTGAACAGGTCAGCCGCGAGCTGCCTGCGGGCGGCCTGGTCGATCGCCGTCGCCGGGTGGTCGGGCATGCTCGGATCCTAGTCATCGCCTACCGCCGGACGCTGGCGATGTAGCGCGACGCCCGCCATCACCAGCGCGACGCCGGCCAGCTCGTCCATCGTCAGCAGCTGACGGAGCACGACCATGCCGACGATCGCCGCCGTCGCCGGCAACAGGGCGACGAACAGCGCGTAGGTCGCCCGCGGGAGGCGCGACATCGCCAGCTGGTCGCAGACGTACGGGATCACCGACGACGACACGCCGACCCCGACGCCGGCGGCCAGCGCGACAGGATCGGACAGCGCGGCCGACGCGCCGGCGGCGCCGATCGGCGCGATCATGGCGAACGCGAACACCATCGCCGCGGCCAGTCCGTCGATGCCGCCGGCCGCCGAGCGGCGGGCGACGCGATGGGCGAGCACGATGTATGCCGTGAACAGCCCGGCGTTGGCAAACGCCCAGGCGACACCGGCGGGATCGCCGGCGACCCGTGCCTGCGTGAGCAGGTACACGCCGGCCGTGACCGAGGCCACGGCGCCGACGTTGCGCGCAGTCCGTGCGCCTATCAGGGCGAGCGCGATCGGCCCGATGAACTCAATCGCGGCGACCGTGGCCAGCGGCAGGCGGTCGATCGCCAGGTAGAAGCAGGCGTTCATTGCTGCGAACACGCCGCCGAGCCCGGCGATCAGCCACTGGTCCTGCGGCTCGATGCGCCCGAGCAGCCGCCACGGCCGGCGCCAGGCGGCGAGCACCAGCGCCGCCGAGGCGATCCGCAGCCAGGCGACGCCGAGCACGTCAACCCGTGCGAACAGCAGCACGGCGAACGACGGTCCGAGGTAGTGGAACACGGCGCTCCCCGCGA
>DATLLN010000021.1:0-11102 GCA_035537835.1 Gaiellales bacterium | reverse complement strand
GGCCGCGCGTACGCCACCTGGGAGGTCGGCCAGGCCGTCTGCGAAGCGCTCAAGCACCACGCGACAGGTGGCGCGGAGTTCGAGCGAAACCCTTACCGTGAGGTGGCTGCCCGTGGATAGCGCAACGACACGCATGACAGGGGCCGAGGCCGTCATCCGCTGCCTCGAGGCCGAGGGCGTGACCGACGTGTTCGGTCTGCCCGGCGGTGCCATCCTCCCGCTGTACGACGCGTGGGCGGCGTGCGATCACTCGATCCGGCACTACCTGGTGCGCCACGAGCAGGGCGCCGGGCACATGGCGCAGGGGTACGCCCGCGCCACCGGCAAGGTGGGCGTCGCCATCGCCACGTCCGGCCCGGGCGCCACCAACCTGGTGACGCCGATCGCGGACGCGTACCTCGACTCGACGCCGATCGTGTGCATCACCGGCCAGGTGCCGACGCACCTGATCGGTACGGACGCCTTCCAGGAGGCGGACATCCAGGGCATCACGATGCCAATCGTCAAGCACTCGTGGCTGGTCGACAGCGTCGAGGAGATCCCGCGGGTGTTCAAGGAGGCGTTCCACATCGCCCGCACCGGACGGCCCGGCCCGGTGCTGGTCGACATCCCCAAGGACCTGCAGCTGACCGAGTTCGAGTTCTCGTATCCCAAGCAGGTCGACATCCCTGGCTACAAGCCATCCAAGCACGGGCACCCGAAGCAGGTGATCACGGCGGCCGAGGCGATCCTGGCGGCCGAGCGGCCGACGCTCTACGTCGGCGGCGGCGCCGTCACCTCGGGGCTCGACCCGGCCGACCTGATCCGCGTGGCCCAGGCCGCGCAGATTCCGGTGGTGACCACGCTGCAGGCCAAGGGCGCGTTCCCCGACTCGCACCCGCTGTGCATCGGGCTGCCCGGCATGCACGGATCGAAGGCCGCCAACTGGGCGATGAACCGCTGCGACCTGCTGATCGCGTGCGGCGCCCGGTTCGACGACCGGGTCACCGGCAAGCTGGACGTGTTCGCGCCGGGTGCGCGCGTCATCCACATGGACGTCGACCCGGCCGAGATCGGCAAGAACCGGGCGGCCGACATCCCGATCGTGGGATCGCTCGAGCACGTCATCCCCAAGCTGGCGGAGGCGCTCGAGTCGCGCAGCAACGGCGGGCCTCCGAAGGCCGCCGACTGGCTGGAGACGGTGCAGGGCTGGCAGCGCGAGAACCCGTTCCGCTACCGCAACACGCCGCCGCTCAAGCCGGAGTTCGTGATCGAGCGGCTGCGCGAGCTGACGCGCGGCCAGGACGTGGTGTGGACGACAGGTGTGGGCCAGCACCAGATGTGGGCGGCGCAGTACCTCGAGATCGACAAGCCGCGGCGGTGGCTGACCTCCGGCGGCGCCGGCACCATGGGCTTCGGTGTGCCGGCGGCGATTGGCGCCAAGGTCGGGCGGCCGGACGCGATCGTCATCAACATCGACGGTGACGGCTGCTTCCAGATGACGATGCAGGAGCTGGCGACCGCCAAGATGTACGGCATTGCGGCGATCCACGTGGTCGTCAACAACGGCTGGCTGGGCATGGTGCGCCAGTGGCAGGAGCTGTTCCACGGAGAGCGCTTCTCGGAGACCCTGCTTGAGGTCGACCTGCCGGACTACGTGAAGCTGGCCGAGAGCTTCGGCATCGCCGCCTTCCGCTGCGAGACCACCGACGAGGTGGACGCCGCGATCACCGCGGCGCTGGAGTGCGGCGGCCCGTGCGTGATCGACGCCCGCGTCGACCACGAGGAGAAGGTGTATCCGATGGTGCCCGCCGGGGCATCGTCGGCGGACATGATCGACGTCGAGTGGGCCGAGGACGACAACGCCTGGGTCGAGGAGGGTGTCTAGATGAGCATGCACACGCTGAGCGTGCTGGTCCTGAACAGGCCTGGCATCCTCACACGCTGCGCCGGGCTGTTCGCCCGCCGCGGGTTCAACATCGAGTCGTTGGCCGTCGGGCCAACGGAGGATCCCAGCCGCAGCCGGATCACGCTGCGCATCGACTCGGAGCAGCACTCCGTCGACCAGGTGACGAAGCAGCTCTACAAGCTGGTCGACGTGCTGAAGGTGCAGGAGCTGGGGCCGACCGCGGTCGAGCTGGAGCTGATGATGATCAAGGTGATCAGCGACCCGGCGAAGCGGCCGGAGATCATCTCGCTGGCCGACGTGTTCGACGCGAACGTCGTCGACGTCGGGCCGGAGGCGATCACGTTCTCCTGTGTTGCCCAGCCCGAGCGGCTGCAGGCACTGGAGGAGCTGCTCGCGCCGTACGGCATCAAGGATCTCGTCCGCACCGGGCGGATCGCACTCGACCGCGACGGTGCGCTGGGTACACGCAAACGAATGAGGGTGGTTGCATGACCGCGACGATGTACTACGAGTCCGACTGCGATCCCACCGCGCTGGCGGGCAAGACGATCGCGGTCATCGGCTACGGCAGCCAGGGCCACGCCCACGCGCTGAACAACCATGACTCCGGCAACACCGTGGTCGTCGGCGCGCGGCCGGACTCGCGCGCGTGGTCGGCGGCGTCGGCGGACGGGCTCCCCGTTGCCTCAGTGGCCGACGCAACCGCGCAGGCGGACGTCGTCATGGTGCTCGTCCCCGACCACATCCAGGCGGGCGTCTACCGCGACGAGATCGCGCCCAACCTGCGGCCCGGCTCGATGCTGATGTTCGCGCACGGCCTGAACATCCACTTCGGGCAGATCATCCCGGCGAAGGACATCGACGTCGCGATGATCGCGCCCAAGGGTCCCGGCCATCTCGTCCGCCGGCAGTACGCGCAGGGCATCGGGGTGCCCGGCCTGATCGCCGTGCACCAGGACGCGACCGGCAGCGCGAAGCGGCTGGCACTCGCCTACGGCCACGGCATCGGCTGCGCCCGCGGTGGGCTGATCGAGACGACTTTCCGCGAGGAGACCGAGACCGACCTGTTCGGCGAGCAGGCCGTCCTCTGCGGCGGCACGACGCGGCTCGTGCAGCTGGGGTTCGAGACGCTGGTCGAGGCCGGCTACCAGCCGGAGATCGCGTACTTCGAGTGCCTCCACGAGCTCAAGCTGATCGTCGACCTGATGTACGAGGGCGGCATGGCGAAGATGCGCGACTCGATCTCCGACACCGCCGAGTACGGCGACCTGACGGTCGGCCCGCGGATCGTCGACGACAGCGTCCGCGACCGCATGCGCGCACAGCTCAGCGAGATCCAGGAGGGCCGGTTCGCCCGCGACCTGATCACCGAGGAGGCGGCCGGCCGGCCGCAGTTCCAGGCGCTTCGCCGCCGAGCCGCCGAGCACGAGATCGAGGAGGTCGGCGCCCGCCTGCGCTCGATGATGCCCTGGACGCAGGAGGGCGCAGAGGAGAAGGCGGAGGCATAGTCGCTGTGCACGACGGCCACCAGCGCCGTTTGCACCTGGTCCGCCCACACCCAGCCGCGTACCTGGCTCCGTGCCTGGCACGTCGACAGAAGCGTCGGGTACGACTGGCGGCCCGCGCCGGTGCCTGGCTCGGAGCCTGGCTCGCCGAGCACGACGGCCACCTGCGACACGGGGTCAGACCCTGTCGCACCCCGCGTTTGGCTGACGCAGCGCGCAGGCCACGGTGCGACACCGGGGTCTGACCCCCTGGCGCATCCTCACCGCAAGCCCGACCGCGACGCCGCGACCGATAACCGATCAGATATGAAGTGGCGCACGGTGCATCTGCCAATTGGCGGACGCACGATCCGCCAATTGGCAACACCCCCTCCCGATCGCGGGACGGCGGCGGTGTTGTGAGGCGTAGACACAGGTGATGACCCGGTGCGTCGTTGTGCTGGCCATGCTCGTGTTCGCCGGGTGCGGCGGCGGAACATCCCCACCCTCCTCGACGGGATCGGCGGGGACGCCGACGGCGCAGAGCGCGGCGTGGAGGCCGCTGATCACGCTGGCGGAGCTCGGAAGCTTTACGACCCGTTGCGGGCGCCGGGGCGGCCAGGACGTCTTTGCCTCCTCGTTCACGGTCAACCCGATGACCGCGACCTCGACCGTGTCGATGTCGACCGACGGCGGCCACGCCGCTCGCCGGGTGCTGCAGCCGGGTCAGCGGTGGGTGTCCGCCCTGGCGGCTACCCGAGTTCAGACCTGGCACATCGCGCAGGGCACTGAAGCGCAGACCGTGACGGCGACGGTGCGGATCCGGCCGAGCCGCTGCCCGTACGGCGTTCCCACCACCGACGTTCACTACGGAACGGCCCACTTCAACTCGCCGTGACCACAGCAAGCTCGCGCGGCTACGCTCCCCGCCGTGCCCAGCCGCTATCTCCGTCCGGGGAGTCCAACCGACGACCTGCGGGCGGACTTCGACCGGATCCGCGCCGAGTTCGACGTCACCATCGGCTTCCCCGACGACGTCGCGGCGGAAGCCGAGCAGCGCGCCCAGGCGCCGCTCGACACGGCCGGCCGGGTCGATCTGACGGACGTCCCCTGGGTGACGATCGACCCGCCGGGGAGCATGGATCTCGACCAGGCGATGCACCTGGAGCGCACAGCGGACGGCTTCGTCGTCCGCTACGCGATCGCCGACGTTGCCGCGCACGTGCCTTCCGGCTCGCTGCTCGAACAGGAGGCGTGGAAGCGCGGCACCACCGTCTACTGCCCGGACATCAAGGCGCCCCTCTACCCCACGTCGCTGTCCGAGGGCGCGGCCAGCCTGTTGCCGGACCAGACGCGGCCGGCGATCGTCTTCACAATCAAGCTCGACGCCGAGGGCGAGCGCACCTCGGCACGGGTCGACCGCGCCACCGTCCGCAGCACCGCCAAGCTCGCGTACGGGAGTGCGGAGGTGCCACACCTGGAGGAGGTCGGCCGGCTGCGGATGGCGATCGCCCGCCGTCGCGGCGCGGTCAGCCTGAACGCTCCGGCGCAGCAGGTGATCGCCGACCCGTCGTCGCCCCTGGGATATCGCCTCGAGTTGGAGCCGCGCGTCGAGTCGGAGGACTGGAATGCCGAGATCTCCCTGCTGGCGGGGATGGCGGCCGCCGACCTAATGGCCGAGCGCGGCTTCGGGCTGCTCCGCGTGATGGGCGGCGCGGACGAGTACCGGCTGACGCGGCTCCGCCGCGTCGCGCACGGTCTGCACGTCGAATGGCCGGAGGACGAGCCGTACCGCGACTTCGTCGACCGGCTCGACCCGGCGCGGCCGCGCGACGCCGCGATCCTGGAGGAGGCGCGCGGTGTGATGGGGCACGCGTCCTACCTGTACTTCGACGGGGCTCCGCCGAAGGACGCGATCCACGCCGGGATCGCCGCGCGCTACGCGCACACGACCGCGCCGCTGCGCCGGCTCGCCGATCGCTACGTCCTCGACCTGCTGGCCGGCGGCGGCGACCGCGGCGCGCTGGAGCGGCTGCCGAAGGCGATGGCCGAGGCGCAGACGCGGGGCGGCCGGGTCGAGCACGCCGTCATCGACCTGATGGAGACCCGGATGCTCGAGCACCGCATCGGCGAGCGGTTCGAGGCGACGCCGCTCGAGGAGGACCGCCGGGGGACGGTGATCCAGATCGCCGAGCCGCCGGTGCGCGCACGGCTGCACGCCGACCCCCGGCCTCCGCTGGGCCGGCGCGTCGCGGTGCTGCTGGTGCGAGCCGACCCGCGCTCGCGCTCGCTCGAGTTCAGGCCCGCGCCGACGAGCTGAGCCGCTCCAGCCCGCGGACGCTGGGCATGCACAGCAGGAACACCGTGGAGACGCCGAGCCAGCCGACCGAGATCCACAGCGTCTCGGCGACGCCCAGCCTCGCGGCCACCGGCCCGGCCAGCGCCATCCCCACCGGCATCAGGGCGAACGTGGCCGCCCGCTCGTAGCTCGCCACGCGCGCCAGCGCCTCGCGGGGGACGCGCTGCTGCACGGTCGTGTCCCACAGCACCAGGTAGAGCGACACCGCTGCGCCCGCCGGCACGGCCGCCAGCGCGATGCTCCAGGTCGGTGCGGCCACCGCCAGCAGGGCAAGCATCGGCGCGAAGGCCGCGTTGATGACCACGGCGACGAGCAGCGGCCGCCGCGGGTGCACGCGCAGCCCGGCCGCGCCGCCGGCGACCGTGCCCAGCCCGTAGGCGGCGCTGATCACCGCCCACGACGACGCGCCGTCGAGTTCACGGTTGGCGACAATCGGCCCGAGCACCCAGTACGGCCCCCAGATCACCAGCACCCACAGCCCGGTGTCGAGCACCATCGCCATCAGCCAGAGACGGGATCGCACCTCCGACCAGCCGCGGGCGAAATCCTCCCGGAACCCGCTGGGCTCGGCGTCGACCGCGCGGCGGCCGACGGCCATCCGCGAGAGCACGGCCGCGGCGACCAGAAACGACAAGGCGTCCGCGAGGATCGCCCATCCCGCTCCCGCGGTGGCCACCAGGATGCCGGCGATCACCGGACCCGCGACGCGCGCCACGTTCGACTCCAGGTGGCGCAGCGCGTTGGCGCGCTGGAGCAGCTCCTCGGGGACGGTCTCCGGGAGCAGACCCGCCCATGCCGGCTGGTGGAACGCGTCGGCGGCGCCGCCCACCGTCGCCAGCACCGCGAGCTGCCAGACCTGCGCGTGGCCGGAGATCAGCAGCACGCCCATCGCCCCCTGCCCCGCCGCCGAGATGACGTCGGCCGCCACCATCACCCGCATCCGCGGCAGGCGGTCGGCCCACACACCGCCGGCGAGCAGCAGCACCGCCACAGGCACCAGCTCCGCCCCAAGCACGATGCCCAGAGCGGTGGGCGAGTCGGTCAGCTCGAGCACCGCGAAGGCCAGCGCGATCGGCGTCATCCACGACCCCAGCAGCGATACCGCCTGCGCGGCGAACAGCAGCCTGTAGTCTCGCTCGGCGAACGGGGCGAGGGACGGGGTGAGCGGCATCGGGCGGCAGGCTATCGCCCGCGCGGGGTCAGCTGCGAGTGGCCTGGGCGAGCTCGAGGTAGGCATCGAGCTCGCCGCTCGACGCGTTCTCGACCCCGTTCAGCGTGATCTGCAGCTGTAGCCCGAGCAGGCGGCAGGGAAGATCGCTGGGCGCCCACGGCACCGCCAGGATGAAGCGAGCGTACTCCTCACCGGTGTCCCGCCCGACGACCCGGTAGATCCAGCGGAGCGTGTGATCGGGCCCTTCCACCTGCCAGCCGAACACCGCGAGCTGCTCGCCCGCGCGCTCGGCGTCGGTGCGGGGCGATTCCATCAGCCCGCGCATGATCTCCAGGACCGCGCCGCTGCCCGCCGCACCGCCGCTGTGGACGTCGATCAGCGATGAGAGGAGCAGCGGCTCGGGGCAGAGCTCGCTCGTGCCTTCGTGGTCGGAGAACACCCTCCGAGCGTACGGCCGGTCGGGGGATGCCGCCACCCCACCTGTGGGGGATTCCGCCGACGCGGGAACCGATCGGCCGGGTGCCGGCGAACATCTGGTATGGCCGCCCTTGACGACCACTCGCTAGCCTCCCCTGGAATGACAGACACCGGGACGTCGCCCTCCGTGTGGACACTGTCGCCGGCCGGGGCGGCACGCGCGATCGCGATCGTCGCCCACGGTGGCCGGGCAAACTCGACTGCGCCGACATCCCGCGCCGGCCGGCCCGCGCTGCGTATGTATCCGTTCACGATCGGCCTGCACCGCACTGGGCGGCGAGACGGCCTGGCGGTCGCCCAGCTCCGCTACCGGGTTGTCGGCTTCAACGACGGCGACCCCGTCAGGGACGTCGAGTGGGCGATCGGCGAGCTGCGTGCGCGGTTCGGCGAGCTGCCGGTGTGCCTCGTGGGGCACTCGATGGGAGCGCGAGCCTGCGTCCGCGCGGCGGGCGCTGACGGCGTGGTCGCCGTGGCCGGGTTGGCGCCGTGGCTGACGGCCGAGGATCCGGTGGAGCAGGTGGCCGGCCGCACGGTGATGCTCGCCCACGGAGCCCGCGACCGGATCACCGACCCCGCCCGGTCGCTGACCTGGGCCGAGCTGGCATATCCCATCGCCGACCGTCTCTGCCGCTTCGAGATCGCCCGCGCCGGCCACGCGATGCTCCAGCGGAGCGGCCTCTGGCAGGGACTGGTCCGCCGGTTCACCCTCGGATCGCTGGGACTTGCCCCGCTGGGTGAAGAACTGACCGCCGCCCTCGGCGCTTCGGCCGACAGGGCGACGAGGATCCCCCTTTGACCGCCGTCCCGCGGATCATGGGCCTGCTGACCGCCGCATACGGCGTCTCGGCGATTGCCCGGCCCGACATCATCCGTCGTCACGGCGAGCTCGAGGACACCAATGCCGTGCGGCTGTTGTCCACCATCGTCGGCGTCCGCGACCTGGTGTCCGGCACGCTGATCGTGCTGGCGCCCGCGGGGCGGCCGTTGACCGCAGCGCTGGGCGTCCGCGTCGCGTTCGACCTCGGTGACGCCGCGGCGTTCGGCACGTTGCTGCCCACATCACGCGCCCGCCGCAAGATCGCCGCCGTCGCCCTCGGCTGGGCCGCGCACAGTGCGGCCACGATTCCCCACGCCCGGTCATGAAGGTCGCGGTCATCGGTAGCGGGATCTCCGGGCTGACGGCAGCCCATGTCATCGCCCGTCGCGGCAACGAGGTCACCCTCTACGAGAAGGACTGCTACTTCGGCGGCCACTCGAACACCGTCACCGTTGCCGGCGAGCGTGGCGAGATCGGCGTCGACACAGGCTTCATCGTCCACAACCGGCGGACGTACCCCCACCTGATCCGGCTGTTCGACGAGCTCAGCGTTGCCACGCAGGAGAGCGACATGTCGTTCGGCGTACGATGCGACGACTGCGGGCTCGAGTACGCCGGCGCGCGGGGCGTCCGCGGCATGCTGGCGACGCCGAGCAGCCTGACCAAGCCCAGCTACCTGCGGATGCTGACCGAGGTGCGCAGGTTTCACCAGCACGCCCGCCGCGTGTTGCTCGATCCCGCCGCCGACCGCATGTCGCTCGGCGACTTCCTCGACGAGGGTGGATACTCCGACTACTGCCGCGACCACTTCGTGCTCCCGCTGACCGGCGCGATCTGGTCATCCACACCCACCCAGATGTACGAGTTCCCGGCCCGTTATCTGATCCGCTTCTTCGCGAACCACGGCATGCTGACCGTGCGCCATGCGCCGCGCTGGCGGACCGTGACCGGCGGCAGCCGCGTCTACGTGCAGGCCATCCTCGGGCGGCTGGGCGCCGGCGCGCTGGGCGAGACTCCGGCGGTGTCCGTGGTGCGGACACCGGACGGCGTTGTCGTCGGCGACGCCAACGGCGGCGAGCGGCGCTTCGACGGCGTGGTGATCGCCACGCACGCCGATCATGCGCTGCGGCTGCTGGGCGACCCGTCGGAGGCGGAGCTGCAGGTGCTGTCGCGGTTCCGCTACTCCGCGAACGAGACAGTGCTGCATACCGACGGCTCGATCCTCCCGCGCTCGTCGGGGGCGCGCGCCTCCTGGAACTATCTGCTCGAGGCATGTTCCGTGACGCAGCCTCCGGTGCATGTGACGTACCACATGAACCGCCTTCAGGCCCTCGACGAGCCGATCGACTACTGCGTGACGCTGAACCACACGACGCGGATCTGCCCCGAGTCCGAGCTGCGGCGGTTCGTCTACGAGCACCCGGTGTACACGGCCGATGCGCTCGATGCGCAGCGCCTGCTGCCCGGGCTGTCCGGGCAGCGCAACACGGCGTTCTGCGGCGCGTACCACGGCTGGGGGTTCCACGAGGACGGCTGCGTCTCGGGCATCCGCGCTGCGCTGGCACTGGGGTTCGCGTGGTGACCGGCCCCGCGCTCTACGAGGGGCAGGTGATGCACACGCGCCCGTCGGGAGCGCGCTACCTGTTCTGCCATCGCATGTACATGTGGCTGGTCGACCTCGACCGGCCGGTGCGCATGCCGCTGCCGCTGCGCCCCTTCGCTGGGATCCGCTCCCGCGACCACCTGGGCGACCCGGAGCGCAGCATCCGCGCGAACGTGGATGCCTACCTGGCGGACAACGGCATCGACCTGGCCGGCGGGCGGATCCTTATGCTCGCCAACGCGCGGGTGCTGGGCTACGTCTTTAACCCGCTAACCGTGTACTGGTGCCACGGGCCGGACGGCGATCTGCGCTGTATCGTTGCCGAGGTGCACAACACGCATGGTGAGCTCCACTGCTACCTGCTGCGCCCGAGCAACCGCGGCCGCTGTGAGGCCGACAAGGAGTTCTACGTGTCGCCCTTCCTCACCGTGGACGGCCGCTACCGGATGGCGTTCTCGGAGCCGGGCGAGCGGCTCTCGGTGCAGATGGAGCTGCACCAGGACGGCGCACGGGTGTTCGCCGCGTCGCTGACCGGCCGGCGGAAGCCCCTGACCGCGGGCAACCTGGCGCGGATGGCGGTGCGCCATCCGCTGATGCCGCAGCGCGTCACGGGGCTGATCCACCTGCACGGCGTGCGGCTGTACCTGCGCCGGGTGCCCCTCATCCGCTGGCACCGGGAGGGGGCCGCGTGAGCCGCGGGCCCGCTGTGCCGCCCGCCATCCGTGCGCCGGTGCGCGGTGCCGTCGCCCGCCGGCTGTTCGCCTCCGCCGTCGACCGGCTGGGACCGCTGGAGGTGATCGGCCCGCGCGGAGAGGCGATCCGCCCCTGGCATGGGGCGCCGCGGATGACGATCGCCCACAACAGCTTCTTCGACCGAATCGCCACCCAGGGCAACGTGGGATTCGCCGAGGCGTACATGGCGCGCGAGTGGCACGCCGACGACCTGGTCGGCGTGCTGACCGCGTTCGCCGCGCACATCTCCAACCTGGTGCCCACTCCGCTGCGCCGGCTGCGCGGCGTCTGGGAGCGCCGCGAGCCGCCCGGGGACGACAACACCCCCGCCGGCTCCGCCAGCAACATCTCGCGGCACTACGACCTCTCGAACGACCTGTTCGCGCTGTTCCTGGACGAGACGATGACGTACTCCTGTGCTGTCTTCGAGGGCGACGACGAGCCGCTGGCGGCCGCCCAGCGCCGCAAGTACGCGCTGGTCTCGGAGCTGGCCGAGGTCGAGCCCGGCATGCACGTGCTCGAGATCGGCACCGGCTGGGGCGGCATGGCGATGCACCTGGCCGGCCGGGGG
>DATLLN010000020.1:0-2517 GCA_035537835.1 Gaiellales bacterium | reverse complement strand
GATGTACGCCACGCTCGGCGGGTATCGCGTCAAGTGGAAGGCGGGCGCGGATCAGCTGCTGCTGGTGTCGGTCGGCACCGGCGTCGCCGACCCGAGTCAGGCACCGTCGAAAATCGCCGCGCAGGGCGCCGTGCGGGCGCTGTTCAGCCTGATGGACGACTGCGCGTCGCTCGTGGAGACGTCGATGCAGTGGATGTCCGACAGCCCCACCGCCCGCGTCATCGACCGCGAGCTCGGCGACTGCGCCGACGACGTGCTGGGCGGGGCGCCGGTGCTGTCCTATCTGCGCTACAACACGTTCCTCACGGCCGATCGGGTCAACCAGCTCACGCCTGGACTCCCCGCGAAACAGGTGGACACGCTGGGAGCGATGGACGATCCCGACAACATGGACGCGCTGCTGCGCCTCGGCGAGGCGGTTGGGCGCGAACAGGTCAGCGCGGCCCACTTCGCGCCCACGTTCGATCTGTCACCGCCGGTCCCGGCGCCGACATCAGGGCGCGCGAAGTACATCAAGCGCGCCAGCCAGGGCGTCGTCGCCGTGCAGGTCGCCCTGGATGGTGCCGGATTCACGTACGAGAAGTGGGGCGCGACGCAGACGTGCAAGCCGGGCGACTGGCTCGTCGACAACCACGGCGACGTCTACACCGTCGACGCCGACTCGTTCCGCCGGACCTACGAGCGGGTGGGCGACGGCAAGTACGTCAAGACGACGCCCGTGTGGGCGGAAGTCGCGCGCGCGAGCGGGCAGGTTCAGACGAAGGAAGGCTCGACGTCGTATACGGCCGGCGACTACCTCGTCTCCAACGAGGAAGACGGCCGCGACGCGTACGCGGTGGAGGCGGCGAAGTTCGAGGCGATGTACGAGCCGGTGGCCTAGCAGGCGGCAGTTCGCGCACCGCCACACCGGTCACGTCGCTAGCGTCACCGCGTTACGCTACGATCCCTCCATGCCGCGCCTGCGTGCGGGCCTCGTCGTCATGCTCGCGTTCGTCGCCGCCACCGGCGTGGTGTCGCTGGCGCAGCGTTTCGGGGTGATCGAGGGGGCGGGCGCCGGCATCCGGAGTCCGCCGGCGGATCTCACCGACGGCGGCGTCACGGTCTGCAAGTGGATGTTCCGCAGCGACCGGTCGGAACCGGGCGGCGTCGGCTGGAGCACCGACTATCCGTTCGGCGAGATCAACCTGCTCATTCGCCTGTCGGACCTGACCCGGATCCGCGTCAGCCGCGATCACCAGCGCAACGTCAACTACTGGGTCGTGCGGCTGACCGACGATCAGCTGTTCCAGTGCCCGTTGCTGATCGGCTCCGACGTCGGCACCGCCGCGGTGTCGGATACCGAGGTGCAGCGGCTGCGGCAATACCTGCTCAAGGGCGGGTTCCTCTGGGTGGACGACTTCTGGGGTACCCGCGCGTGGGAACACTGGGCCAGACAGATGGCCCGGGTGCTGCCGGAGTTCCCGATTGTGAATGTGGACGCCGGCCACGCGATGCGCCAGACCCTCTTCACCATCGCCGAGGTCAAGCAGGTCCCCAGCATCTTCTCGTGGGGCGGGCCGGGCAGCGACACCCGAGAACGCGGGACCGACAGCCCGCATGCCACCCTCCACGCCATCGCCGACGCCCAGGGCCGTGTCATGGTGGCGATGACGCACAACACCGACATCGGCGACTCGATGGAACGCGAAGGCGAGGACCCGGCCTACTTCGCCGAGTTCTCGCCCGAAGGCTACGCACTCGCGACCGACATCATCCTGTACGCCCTGACGCACTGACACGCCCGCCGCCGCCGCGCCGGCCGATGACAGCCTGCCCAGATGGACTGCTGCCGATCGTCCGCGAGCCGCTTCCGGCGCATAATCGCGAGCCGCCATGCTGCTGCCCGGACACGTCGGAGGCTCGTATCTCGTCGCCGCCGCCTGCGCGAAGGCGTTCCCGCGCGAGCACGGGCGCCGCCGCACGGTGACCACGAGCCTGACGCTGTTTGCTGTGGGCGCGGGCCTCGTGTCCGATCTCGACATCCTCACCGCCACGCTGCGGGTCGGCTGGGAGCCGCTCGGCCGCGTCGCCAGCGAGCATCGCGCATCGTTCCTGCACACCCCCTGGTTCGCGGTTGCGCTCGGTGTCGCGACGCTGGTGCTGCCCCGCCGCGACCGCTGGCTATGGGCGACCGTCGCGGGCGGTGAGGTACTCGGGCATCTGCTGCTCGATTCGCTGTCGATCGGACCGGGCGTGATGTGGCTGTATCCGTGGAGCAAGGCCTTCTATGGGATCAACCTGGCGAACAACTGGTACGGCAGGGACTGGGGCAGCCAGTGGCTGACGCGGTATCTCGTGCACCCGCTGTTCCTGATCGAGATCGCGCTGCTCTTGGGAGCGATCGTCGTCGGTTGGAGAAGCCGGGCCGGACGAACCGGCCCGACTTGACGCGTCAGTTCTGCCGCTGCGTCCCGCCCTGGTTGCGCTGGCCCTGCTGGCTGCCCTGGCCCTGCTGATTACTCTGGCCCTGCTGATTGC
>DATLLN010000019.1:0-2069 GCA_035537835.1 Gaiellales bacterium | reverse complement strand
CCCGAGCCGAACGAGGTCTACCCTCCCGGCTTCGCGACCACGGTCGAGGTCGGCGGCGAGCTGGCCCGGGTGCTGGAGGGAGACCCGGCCGGACGCGGCAGCGAGCATTTCCGCGGCGTCACCACCGTGGTTGCCAAGCTGCTCAACAGCGTCGCTCCCGACGTCGCCTTCTTCGGCCAGAAGGATGCCCAGCAGGCCCTCGTGATCCGGCGCATGGTCCGCGATCTCGACTTCGCCGTCGAGGTCGTCGTCCTGCCGACCGTGCGCGCAGCCGACGGCTTGGCGTTCAGCTCTCGAAACTCCTACCTCGACGCCGAGCAGCGTGAACGGGCCGTGGCCCTGAGCAGTGCGCTGGCAGCCGCCGAACGGTGCGTGGCCGGCGGAGGCTCGCCCGCCGAGGCGCTGGCCACCGGCCGCGCGGAGCTCGACGCGGCCGGGATCGAGCCCGAGTACCTGGAGGCCCGCGACGCCGAGACCTTGGCGCCGGTGGCGAGCTTCAACGGACGTCCGGTGCTGGTCGCCGTCGCCGCCCGGATCGGGCCGGCGCGGCTGATCGACAACGTCGTGATCGGCGGGAGCTGAAACCCGCCCCGAAAGGAGTGCAGATGAGCTCACACACCCAACAGACCGTCGAGCACGACCCCGAGCGCGAGCCGATGACGCTGCCGCGTCTCGCGGAGATGAAGCTGAACGCGGAGCCGATCGTGATGGTGACGGCCTACGACTACCCGTCGGCCGAGATCGCGGAGGCGGCGGGAGTCGACTTGGTCCTCTGCGGCGACACCGCCGCGATGACGGTGCTCGGGCACTCCTCGACCACTCCCGTCAGCCTCGACGAGATGCTGATCCTGGCGCGGGCGGTCCGGCGCGGGCTGCGCACCCCGATCCTGGTCGGCGACCTGCCGTTCGGCTCCTACGAGAGCTCGAACGAGCAGGCGATCGAGAGCGCTATGCGCTACGTCAAGGAAGCCGGCTGCGACGTCGTCAAGCTCGAACGGGGCGGGATCTCGGTCGAGCGCGCCCGGGCGATCGTCCGGGCCGGGATTCCCGTCATGGGCCACGTCGGGCTGACGCCGCAGACGGCGACCGTGCTGGGCGGGTTCAAGGCGCAGGGCAAGACCGCCCACCAGGCGGTGAAGATCGCCGAGGAGGCGCTGGCGCTGCAGGCCGCCGGCTGCTTCGCGATCGTCTTCGAGGCGGTCCCCTCGGCGATCAGCGCGGTCCTGGTCCCGAAACTGAGCGCGCCGGTGATCGGGATCGGGGCCGGGGTCGAGGCCGACGGGCAGGTGCTGGTCTGGCATGACCTGCTGGGGATCTACGGCGGCCGTCAGGCGAAGTTCGTCAAGCGCTACGCCAACCTGCGCGACGAGATGCTGCGCGGGGTCGGCGAGTACGCGCGCGAGGTCCGCGAGCGCTCCTTCCCGGGGCCCGAGCACGCGTACTCGATCGAGCCCGAGGAGCTGGATGCGTTCCGGCGCTATCTCGAGCATGAAACCCTTCCGGGTGGCTTCGGCGGCGACTGGGCCGCGACCGAGATCTGATCAGCCAGGCCGCTTGCAGCGGCAGAACCCCTGGTAACCGGGCGAATCTCGTGGGGTACATGGTTGTAACGATTCGCACTATGGAGTGCGAGCAAGGCTTCGCAAGAGAAAGCGAGGACGCGAGATGGAGATGGTCAAGAGGCTGGAGCCCGTGGCCCTGCTGCTGATGATCGTCGGAGCGTTGAACTGGGGCATCGTCGCCCTCTTCGACACCAACGTGATCGCCGAGATCTTCGGCAGCGGCACGGTTACGGATGTGGTTTACGTGCTGGTCGGGCTCTCGGCACTGGTGTTCCTGCCCAGGCTGCTCGATGAGTTCGGCGTCAGGCCGCACCCGCGCGGTACCTGACGACCGGAGCAGCCAACGTACCGCGGGCCGGGAGCATTCCCGGCCCGCGTCGTATTACGGTGGAGCGGTGCCGGTGCACACCGAGGAGATCCGGCTCTCGACCGGCGGCGACGCCGACGTGATCGACATCACCCGCGAGGTCGCCGCCGGTCGAGAGCCGGATCTCCTCGGTGTGCACC
>DATLLN010000018.1:0-2298 GCA_035537835.1 Gaiellales bacterium | reverse complement strand
ATCGCCCGGCCCCGCCAGGCGGGCGCCCGCGGTTTGGGTCCGCACGAACGGCCCGGTTGATCGTGCGGACGGTGTCGGCCCGGTTCGGGGTCGCTCAGCCCCCGGACGATCAGCTTGCTGCCGGGAGAGCTGATCGTCCGGCGCCTACCCGGCCTGAATCGGCCCGATTTCCGCCCGGACGATCAGCTCGCGGCGCGGCTCAGGACGCGAGCAGGTCGTCGATCTGGTTGATCGCCGACGACGCGCCCTCGATCATGCCCATGTCGAGGACCTGCTGCAGGGCCTCCGCCGTGGCGTAGGTGCCGACGAACGTCGCGCGCGTGCCGCCGTCGTGCGCGGCGAAGGTGTAGACGTTCTTCGAGACCGGCATCGCCGGGTTCGGGTTGAAGTCCAGGTCCGCGAAGCCGTCGTCGAACGAGAAGCTCCGTGGCTCGTCGACGGCCGTGACGTCCCAATAGCCGGCGTGCTTGTCGCCCTCCGGTCCGGTCATGAAGTAGGTGACGCGGCCGCCGGGACGCAGGTCGTGGTCGACGACGGTGGCCGGGTAGGTCGGCGGGCCCCACACCTTCTCCAGCTGGCGCGGGTCGGCGTAGACCTGCCAGACCCGCTCCACGGGCGCGGCGAAGTCGGCGACGATGGTCAGTGTCCGGGTGTCGAGGTCACGCTGGACGTCGGTGACGGGCATGTCAGTCCCTCCTGGTCTCGATGTTGGTGGTTTCCGCGTTCCTCGGGTTCGAACGCGATGAGCTCGTCGATGCGCGCGATGCGGCCACGCCAAACCTGCTCCAGCTCGATGAGCAGGGACGCCACCGACCGCACCGCCGCCACGTCGCCGCTGGCCAGCTGCTCGCGACCGCTACGTCGCTTGATGAGCAGGCCGGCCCTCTCCAGCACGGCGACGTGCTTCTGCACCGCGGCGAAGCTCATGTCGTAGCTCGCCGCGAGTGCGGAGACCGAGTACTCGCCGGCCAGCACGCGGCGCATGATGTCGCGCCGGGTCCGGTCGGCGAGTGCGTGGAACAGGGCGTCCGCCCTGTCCTCGTCCGCCTCGGTCATGCCACCAACATACAACCAGACGGTTGTACGTTGTCAAGGGCTGAGGCCTGGGACGCGTCACGCCTACGATCATCAGCCGTGGACAACCTGACGCACACGCTGATCAGCGCCATGGTCGGCGAGGCGATCCACCGGTCCACGCCGACGTCCCCGACCCTGACCGAAAGCTCCCGAAGAAACGTCGCGATCGGCGTCATGGTGGTCGGCGGCAACCTTCCGGATTCCGACGTGCTGTACACGGGATGGGCCGGAACGACGCTGGACTATCTCCTCCACCATCGCGGGCACACCCACACGATCGTCGGATCACTGATCCTGTCGCTGCTGCTCTTCGTCGCCGTCCGACTCTGGTGGCGATACCGGAGAATAGAGCCGCACACCGCCGACATTCGATTCCTGGCCGTACTTGCAATTCTGGCGCCGCTGCTGCACATCGGCCTGGACTTCACCAACAGCTACGGCGTACATCCGTTCTGGCCCGCCGACGACCACTGGTACTACGGCGACGCTGTCTTCATCGTCGAACCGCTGATCTGGGCGTGCTCGGCGCCACTGCTGTTCACCCTGCGGAGCAGGATCACGCGTGCGCTGGTCGCCGCCGTGCTTCTCGCCGGCATCGGGTTGAGCTGGTTCAGCGGCCTCGTCCCCGTGTCGCTCGCGGCCCTGCTGACGCTGCTGACCCTCGGCCTGGTCGCCGTCGGCCGCTTCTCGTCCGCACGCACGGCGCTGACGAGCGGCATCGTTGCCTGGCTGGTCGTGACCAGCGTCTTCGTGGCGACGAGCCGGACGGCGAAGAACCAGATCGATGCCCTCCTCGCGGACAGCTTTCCGGCGGCCCGCACCCTCGACACGGCCCTGACGCCGATGCCGG
The DNA here is from genome assembly GCA_035537835.1 of Gaiellales bacterium. Lineage (GTDB taxonomy): Bacteria > Actinomycetota > Thermoleophilia > Gaiellales > JAICJC01 > DATLLN01. Next base: position 371 of record DATLLN010000018.1, on the reverse strand, counting down.
CCAATCCCGTCTGCCGCGAGGTGCTGACCGTTCAACTGGCGGGCGACCGCTACGTCGCGCGCAGCGGCTTTTATTCGCTGGCGCCCGCCTGGATAACAGCCGACCGATGTGCGCAGCTGCGCCTGAGCAGCACTCCGACCGCTCCCCTCGTCCCGGTCGCCCGGCCCTCGACTGACGAGATGGCCTGGATCGGGGAGCTGTCGATCCCAGCGACGCTGCCCGCGACCCTCGCGCAGGAGTACTGCGCCGTCGACGCCCTGCTGCAGTTCGCTCGCGTTCCGTGGGCTGCTCCGCGGGGAGAGGGCTGGGTGGTCGGCGACCTGCGGTACGACCGCGAACCGGAGCTCGGCTTCGCCGAGGTGGAGGTCAGC
>DATLLN010000017.1:0-4426 GCA_035537835.1 Gaiellales bacterium | reverse complement strand
CTCGTGCGGGCCGGGCAGCGGCAGTTCGAGGCCTGGCGCGCCGGCGAGCAGCTCGCAGTAGAGGGCGGCGAGGCGGTCGCGCTCGGCCAGCATCGCCGGCAGCTTGTCGAGCTGCGCGATGCCGACTGCCGCTGACATCTCGTCCATCCGGAAGTTGAAGCCGAGGCGCTGGTGCACCAACCAGTCGCCGTCGTCCGACCGGCCCTGGTTGACGATGCTGCGCAGCTCGCGGGCGACGTCCTCGTCGTCGGTCGTGATCGCGCCGCCCTCACCGGTCGTCAGCTGCTTGTTCGGGTAGAACCCGTAGACCGCGGGGTTGCCGTGGGAGCCGACCGTGGCGCCGTCGATGCGGGCACCCAGCGCCTCGCAGGCGTCCTCAACCACCGGCACGCCAGCCGCCGCGGCGATCTCGTTGATCCTCCCGATCTCGCACGGGTAGCCGAAGATGTGCACGGGCAGGATCGCCCGCGTCCGCGGTGTGATCGCGGCCTCGACGGCCGCCGGATCGAGGTTCAGCGTCTGCGGGTCGATGTCGGCGAACACCGGAGCGGCGTGCTGGAACAGCGCCGCGTTTGCGGATGCGACAAACGAGAACCCCGACGTCACCACCTCGTCGCCGGGGCCGATGTCCAGCCGCGCCAGGCAGGCGTGCAGTCCGGCGGTGCCGCTGGAGCAGGCGACGGCGAACCGTCGGCCCGCGGCCGCAGCGAACGACTCCTCGAACCGGGTCAGCATCGGGCCCAGCGCCAGCGAGCCTGAGCGCAGCACCTCCAGCACCAACTCCTCCTCCCGCGCGTCGATCGACGGGCGGGCCAGCGGGATGGTGCGTGTCATGACCACAGCGATAGCCTCAGGAGCGGACGGCCGCCGCAGCCGGATATTCCAGGAACTCGCGCCACCGCTCCTCACGGCCGGCGACCACGTCGAAGAAGACGCGCTGCAGGTGCGCGGTGACCGGGCCGCGGCCGCCGCAGGACTGGTCGTCGACCGACGCCACCGGCGTCACCTCGGCGGCCGTGCCGCACAGGAACACCTCGTCCGCAAAGTAGAGGTCGGTGCGGACGAGGCTGACCTCGCGCACCTCGTAGCCCAGCTCGGTGGCGATCCGGATCATGCTGTCGCGGGTGATCCCCGGCAGGCAGGAGTCGCTGATCGGCGGTGTGTGGACGACGCCGTCGCGCACCACGAACACGTTCTCGCCCGAGCCGTCGGCGATGTACCCCTGCTCGTTCAGCAGGATCGCCTCCTCGTATCCGCCACGCGACGCCTCATGCTTGGCCAGCACCGAGTTGATGTACTGACCTGACGCCTTGGCCGACGGCGGCAGCGTGTTGGGCCCGTAGCGGCGGTAGCTCGAGATCTTGCAGCGGACGCCCTGCTCGAGGGCCTCCTCGCCCAGGTACGCGCCCCACGGCCACACCGCGATCGCGATGTCGACGGGGTTGTTGCGGGCGTACAGGCCCATCTCGCCGTAGCCGCGGAAGACGATCGGCCGGATGTAGCAGGAGTCGAGGCCGTTGGACGCGATCGTCTCGTGCACCGCCGCCGCCAGCTCCTCGGTCGTGAAGCCGAGCTCCATTTCGTAGAGCGCCGCCGACCGGCGCAGCCGCTCGAGGTGCGCGGTCAGCCGGAAGACCGCCGTGCCGTCTGGCGTCGAGTAGGCCCGGATGCCTTCGAAGACGCCGGTGCCGTAATGCAGGGCGTGGGTCAGGACGTGCACCTGCGCGTCGTCCCATGCGGTGAAGCTTCCGTTCCGCCAGATCTTCTCGGTGCTCTGCATTGCGCGCCCTCTCGACGTCGTTCGGCCGTTCCCGGGCTCAGATGGTACCCGACCGGGAGGCGGACAGGACTACATCGAGTGCAGCGAGACGGCCCGCACGGAGCGGATGCCCGGCTCGCTGCGCAGCTGCTCGAGCGCCGCCTGGCTGGGGCGCGTGTCGATGGTCAGCACCATCACCGCGGCCTCCCCCCGCGCGTTGCGCGAGACGTTCATGTTGGCGATGTTGATCGACTGCTCTCCGAGCAGGGTGCCGACCCGCCCGATCATCCCCGGCCGGTCGTCGTTCAGCATCACCAGCATGTTGTCGCCCAGCTCGATCTCGACCTTGTGCGGACCGACCGCGATCAGCCAGCAGCGGTTGTCACGGCCGATCGTGGTGCCGGACACGGCCTCGCCTGGGACGACGCCCACCGTCAGCAGGTTGGTGTAGTCGCCGGCGCTGGGATCGGCGGACTCGAGGACGCGGATGCCGCGGCCCTCGGCGACGGCGCGCGCGTTGACCAGGTTGACGGCTTCGTCCGAGCGCTGGGACAGCGCGCCGGTCAGCACGGCGGTGGTCAGCATCCGCGTGTCCGCCTCGGCCAGGGCGCCGGACGTGGTCACCTCGATCCGCTCCGGATTGGCGTCGGCCAGCCCAGAGGCGAGGACGCCGAGCTGCATGCCCAGGGCGACGAACGGCCCGACCAGCTCGCGGTCCTCCGCCGGCATCACCGGCACGTTGACCGCGTTGGAGACGACATCGCCGTTGAGCGCGGCCGCCACCTGCTCGGCGACGATCAGGCCGGCGCGATCCTGCGCCTCCTGCGTGGACGCCCCCAGGTGCGGAGTCAGCACGACGTTGTCCAGCTCGAAGATGGGGCCGGACGTGTACGGCTCGTCCGGGAACACGTCGAGCGCGGCGCCTGCGACGTGACCGCTCCGGAGGCCGTCCACCAGCGCGTCGAGGTCGACCAGCCCGCCGCGGGCGGCGTTCACGATCCGCACACCCGGGCGCATCCGGGCGATCGTCTCGGCACAGACGAGGTGCTCGGTCTCCGGCGTCAGCGGCGCATGCAGGGTGATGAAGTCCGAAGCGGCCAGCAGCTCGTCGAGCCCGGCCTGCATCACCTGGGTCTCGCGGAAGCGCTCGGGCGACACGAACGGGTCGTGCGCGATCACGTGCATGCCCAGGCCGCGGGCACGCGATGCGACCAGCTGGCCGATCCGCCCGAAACCGAGCACGCCCAGCGTCTTGCCGCACACCTCGATGCCGTCGAACCGACTGCGCTCCCAGCGGCCCTCCTTGAGCGCCGCGTGCGCCTGCGGGATGTTGCGCGCCATCGCCAGCAGCAGGCCGACTGCGTGCTCGGCGGCAGATACCATGTTCGACCCGGGGGCGTTGGCGACGATGATGCCGCGGCGCGTGGCAGCGGGGACGTCGACGTTGTCGACGCCGGTGCCCGCGCGGCCGATCACCTTCAGCCTCGGGGCGTGCGCCAGCAGCTCATCCGTGACCCGCGTCGCACTGCGCACGATCAGGGCGTCGTAGTCGCCGATCCGGTCGGGCAGATCCTCCGCCGCCATCTCGACGTCCACGTCGACGTCGAAGCTGCTGCGCAGCAGCTGGACGCCGGCCTCGGCGATCGGCTCCTTGACCAGCACCCTAGGCACGGGTGAGCTCGCTCTGCGCGAATACCTCGGTCGCCCGGGCGACGCCCGCACCGGGCGTCTCCGGCCGGTAGCCGAACTCCGCGAGGGCAAGCTCGAGGGCGGCGAGCGCCGTCAGGATGTCGAACCGGTCCATGTAGCCCATGTGGCCGATCCGGACGATGCGGCCCTTGAGCGGCCCCTGGCCGCCGGCCAGCACCACGCCGTGGCGGTCGCGCAGCAGCGTGTAGACCTCCTGGCCGTCGATGTCGTCCGGCATGCGAACGGCGGTGACCATGGAGGAGGTGTCGTCGTCCGGGGAGAAGATCTCGAGCCCCAGCGCCTTGACGCCCTCACGGGTCGCCCGCGCGAGGCCGCGGTTGCGCGTGTACGCCGCCTCGTAGCCGTCGCGCTCGAGCAGCTCGATGGCCGCGTTCAGGCCGGCCACGATCGTCACCGGCGGGGTAAACGGCGTGCCGTCCTTGGCCTGGGCGTCGGCGATCCGCCGCCAGTCGAACGCGAACCGCGGCGCCGTACCCTCCGCCGCCAGCCCCCACGCCCTGTCCGAGACGGACGCGAACGCCAGGCCGGGCGGGCACATCAGCGCCTTCTGCGAGCCGGAGACGACCACGTCGATGCCCCACTCGTCCGTGCGCAGCTCGACGCCGCCCAGACTGGAAACGGCATCGACGACAAGCGCGGCGCCGCTCGGACGAACCGCGTCGGCGATCGCTCGGATGTCGTGGACGACGCCGGTCGACGTCTCGGACTGGGTGACGAAGGCAACGCGGCAGCCCGCCGCGGCCTCCCCCACCCGCGCAGGATCCAGGCGTTCGCCCCACGGCTGCTCGACGAGCACCATTTCCGCCCTGTACGCGGTGACCAGCTTCTGCCATCGCTCGCCGAAGTTGCCAGCCGAGGCGACGAGCACGCGGTCGCCCGGCGACACCATGTTGGCCACGGCCGATTCCATCGCGTAGGTGCCCGATCCGGGGATAACGAGGACATCGTTGCCCGTCA
>DATLLN010000016.1:0-2241 GCA_035537835.1 Gaiellales bacterium | reverse complement strand
GACCGCGAGCCCGCGGCGGACGCGCTCCAACTCGTCGGCCATCTCGCGCGCCGACTGGAACCGAAGCGCCGGGTCCTTGGCCAGCGCGCGCAGCACCACCTGCTCCAGCGGCCGCGAGATCAGCCGGTTCTTGCGGCTGGGCGGCTCCGGCTGCTCGCTCGCCTGCTTCATGGCGATCTCCACGGCCGAGCCGCCGCTGAACGGCAGCTCGCCGGTCAGCATCTCGTAGAGCACGACGCCCATCGAGTAGATGTCCGACTGCGGGCCGACGGTCTGGCCGCGCGCCTGCTCGGGCGAGAGGTACTGCGCGGTGCCGACGATCGAGCCGACCTCCGTCATGTCGGTCGTGTTCTGGGCGCGGGCGATGCCGAAGTCGGTCATCTTGAGGACGCCGTCGGAGCCGATCAGCATGTTGTGCGGCTTGACGTCGCGGTGGACGATGCCGCCCCGATGCGCGTACTCGAGCCCGGCCAGCGCCTGCTGCGCATAGCCGATCGCCTCGCTCTCGGGTAGCGGCGCATGGGCGTTGATCTCGTCTTTCAGGGTCTCGCCGTCGACGTACTCCATGGCGATGTAGTACTCGCCCCCGGCCTCACCGCGGTCGTAGATGGCGACGATGTTGGGGTGCGTCAGGCCGGCCGCCGACCGGGCCTCCCTGCGGAAGCGCTCGATGAACCCCTCGTCGCGCGTGTACCGCTCGGCCAGGATCTTGATCGCGACCCGGCGGTCGAGCGACTCGTCGGCGGCGAGGTAGACGTCGGCCATCCCGCCCGATCCGATCCGTCGCTGAAGGCGGTACCGGCCGTCGAACAGCTCTCCGATGCGGTGGTCGGCGGTCACGGAGCCACCTACTTTGCCACGCTTGACGAGAGGTAGGCCTCAATCACGCTGGCGGCAATGGGCGCGGCGATGGTGCCGCCGAACTCGGGCGTGCGCTCGATGACCACCGCAATTGCGATCTTCGGCGCCTCCGCGGGTGCGAAAGCGATGAACCATGCGTTGTTCAGGCCGGGGACTCCAGTCTCGGCGGTCCCCGTCTTGCCGGCGACCGACAGGTTTCCGATGTTCGCCGCCTGCCCCGTGCCCTCCTCCACCACGCGGCGCATCATCCCGGTCAGCTCCGACGCTGTCTGAGGGGACATCACGCGCTCGACCTGCTCGGGATGGTTCTCGAGCACCGTCTTGCCGTCGGGCGAGAGCACCCGGTGGACCATCCACGGACGCATCCGCACGCCCCCGTTGGCGATCGTGGCGACGACCTCCGCCATCTGCAGCGGGGTGGCCAGCAGCCGCTCCTGGCCGATCGCCACGCGGCCGATGTCCTCGGGCGTGCTCTGCGGCAGGACGCCGTGCCGGCCGTACAGGCCGCTGGCCGCCATCTCGTCGCTCGGGTAGTCGAGCGGCGGCTTCTGGAAGAAGCCGTAGCGCTGCATCGTCGCCTCCAGGCGCGCCTGGCCGACCTGCTGGCCGACCTGCGCGAACACCGTGTTGTACGAGAAGGTCAGGGCGTCGGCCAGCGAGACCACGCCGGCGACCTCGCCGCCGGCGTTGCACAGCGGATGGGCTTCGACGGTGATGCAGCTGCCGCCGCCGTTGATCGTGGTCGTCGGCGTGAACTTGCCGCTCTCCAGCGCGGCCGTCGCCGTCACGACCTTGAAGGTCGATCCGGGCGCGTACAGCCCCTGGGTGACGCGGTTGACCAGCGGCGCGCCGGCGCCCGGAGCCGACAGCCGGTTGATGTTGCGGGCAACCGTGTTCGGGTTGTACGTCGGCGTCGAAGCCATGGCCAGCACCTGGCCGGTATGCGGGTCGAGCGCGACCACGGCGCCCCTCAGCCCGCCGAGGCCTCTGGCGGCCGCCTGCTGGGCGGGCACCGACAGCGACGTCTGCAGGTTGTTGCCCGTGATCGTGCGGCCGGTGATGCGGTCGCCGAGCGTGTCGAACAGCGTTGACAGGTCGTCGTTCGACGCCGTCAGGAAGTCGTTGTAGGAGAGCTCGATGCCGGTGCGGCCGGAGCCGACGGTGTTGTACCCGACCGGGTGCGCGAACAGCCCGCGCAGCGGGTAGCGGCGCAGGTACAGCGTCTGGCCGTTGCGCACCGTGCGGACGTTGGTGGCGAGCACGGTCGTCGAGTTGCCGGCGTAGATCAGCCCGCGCTTGACGGTCAGCTGCCGGTAGACCAGGCGGGCGTTGTCCTTGCGCACCGCCAGCGAGGGCGCCGCCCAGATCTGCCAGTACGCG
>DATLLN010000015.1:0-5434 GCA_035537835.1 Gaiellales bacterium | reverse complement strand
TCTCCCTACCCTGGCTACTGGCCGGCGGTCTGCACGCCGGCGCCGGCCAGTAGCCAGGGGAGGGAGACGACGCCAAGCGCTGCCGCCAGCGCGGGGCGAAGCCGCGACCTGCCCCGCCGGAGCGGCGGCGGATCGGCGGCCGGTGCCAGCGCGGCCAGGGCGACGCCGGCGAGTCCCGGCGCGTTGCGCGGCCGCACGTCGAGGTGCCGCTCGTCGACCACACCGGGGACGGCGACTGTCGCGCACAGCGGCAGGGCGGCCAGCCGCAGCGGCCCGCGCGACCGGGGCAGTGTGGCCACCGCGGCGATCGCCGTCGGGAAGCAGCCGAACACGGCCGCCCGGGAGAGGCCGCCGCGGCGGGTGTTGTAGAGCCGGTCGGACGGGACGCGCGACTGCGTGACCGCGATCACGGCGGCCATCGCGGCATGCAGCGTGAACACGGCTCGCCGATCGTCCATCGCGACGCGATCCTAGATCCTGGGCCGTCAGTACAATCCGGAGCCCATGGCGATCCCCACAGGCGACGAGCTCAGGGAGCACAGCCGCTTCGAGCCGGCTGCCGTCGAGCCGCGGGTCTTCGCCGAGTGGGAGGCGGCGGGCGCCTTCGCCGCCGACCCGCACTCCGACCGGCCGCCGTACACGATTGCCGTGCCCCCGCCGAATGTGACCGGTGCGCTGCACATGGGCCACGCGCTGAACGGCGCGATCCAGGACACGCTGATCCGGCTGCGCGGTATGCAGGGCTACGAGACGCTGTGGATCTGCGGCACCGACCACGCCGGCATCGCCACCCAGAACGTGGTGGAGAAGGAGCTGCGGAAGGACGGGCTGTCGAGGCATGACCTGGGGCGCGAGGCCTTCGTGGAGCGCGTCTGGGAGTGGCGCCGTGAGTACGGCGCCGAGATCATCCAGCAGTACAAGCGGCTGGGCTGCGGGCTCGACTTCGACAACGAGCGGTTCACGATGGACGACCAGTACGCCCGCGCAGTGCTCGAGGTGTTCGTCGCCCTCTACGGCAAGGGCTACATCTACCGGGACAACCGGATCGTCAACTGGTGCCCCAGCTGCGCCTCGGCCATCTCCGACCTCGAGGTGCGCTACGAGCACGCGGCCGACACGCTGTACGAGGTGCGCTATCCGGTGAAGGGGCGCACGGAGCCGCTGGTGGTGGCGACCGTGCGGCCGGAGACGATCCTTGCCGACACCGCGGTGGCCGTGCATCCCGACGACGGACGCTACCGGCACCTGGTCGGCGGCACGGCGATCGTGCCGATCGTCGACCGCGAGGTGCCGATCATCGCCGACGAGTACGTGAAGATGGATTTCGGCACCGGCGCGCTCAAGGTGACGCCGGGGCACGACCCGAACGACTTCGACATCGGCCGCCGGCACGGGCTCGAGGAGCTGACGGTGATCGGCTTCGACGGCAGGATGACCGAGGCGGCCGGCGAGTTCGCGGGGCTGACCGCCGCCGGCGGCCGCCAGGCCGTGGTCGACCGCCTGTTCCAGCTCGGCCTGCTCCGGCACGAGCGGCCGTACGAGCACGAGGTCGGTCACTGCGACCGCAGCGGCGACCGGATCGAGCCGCTGATCTCGCTGCAGTGGTTCTGCGAGATGGGCGAGCTGGCGCGGCCCGCGATCGAGGCCGTGCGCAACGGGACGGTGACCTTCACGCCGAAGTCGCAGGAGAACACCTTCTTCCACTTCATGGAGCAGATCCGGCCGTGGTGCGTGTCGCGTCAGCTCTGGTGGGGGCATCAGATCCCGGTCTGGTACTGCCCGGACGGGCACGTGACGGTGGCGCCGGCGCAGCCGTCGGCGTGTGCGACCTGCGGGTCGGCGGAGCTCGAGCGCGACCCGGACGTGCTGGACACGTGGTTCTCCTCCGGCCTGTGGCCGTTCGCCACCCTGGGCTGGCCCGACTGCAACGACCGGCTCGATCGTTTCTACCCGGGCAACGTGAACTCCACGGCGCGCGAGATCATCAACCTGTGGGTGGCCCGGATGCTGATGCTGGGTATCGAGTTCATGGGCGACGTGCCCTTCACCGACGTGGTCATCCACTCGGTGATCCAGGCGGCCGACGGCCGGCGGATGTCGAAGTCGCTGGGCACGGGCGTCAACCCGCTCGACATGGTCGACCGCCACGGCGCGGACGGCACCCGCTACGGCCTGCTGAAGATGAGCTCGACGCAGGACGTGCGGTTCGCCGAGGGCATGATCGAGGAGGGCTCGAAGCTCGCCAACAAGCTCTGGAACGCGTCGCGGTTCGCGCTGCTGCAGGCTGATACGTCCGTCGATCCGGCGCCGGTCGCGCAGACCGCCGCCGACCGCTGGATCCTGTCGCGCCTGGCCGGCTCCCAGGCCGACGTGCTGCGGCTGATCGACGCCTACGACTTCGCAGCGGCGGTCAAGGAGCTGTACGCGTTCGTCTGGAACGACTTCTGCGACTGGTACGTCGAGGAGGTCAAGCTGCGCCTGCTCGAGGACGGCGAGCCGCGGACATCGGCGTCGGCGACGCTGCTGTGGGTGCTGGAGCGGATCGTCGCGCTGGCGCATCCGGTGATGCCGTTCGTGACCGAGGAGATCTGGCGCTTCCTGCCCGGCGAGCGCGGCCTGCTGATGGAGTCGGCCATGCCGCAGCCAGACGCCGCACACCGCGACGCCGGACTCGAGCAGGCCGTGGCCGCTGAGATGGTGTTCGTGACCGAGGTGCGCAGGCTCGCCGCGAACGGCGAGGTGCCGGTCGAGGTGCCGGCGGGGATGGCCCTGCGTGGGCTGCTCGACCGTGTCCGCCGCGTGACGGTGACCGGCGAGGCCGATGCGCCGCGGATCCTGGTGGACGACCGTGCCGAGCTGGAGCGGCGGCTGGCGGAGGCCGTGGCCGAGCGCGACCGTGCGCGGGCGAAGCTGGCGAACAGCGGCTTCACCGACCGCGCGCCCGCCGAGCTGGTGGAGGCGGAGCGGCAGAAGGCGGAGCGCTGGGCGGCGGAGGCCGAGGAGCTCGAACAGCGGCTGCAGCGCTAGCTCGTGCAACAACGGGGTCAGACCCCTTTGTTGCGTTGAGCAACAAAGAGGGTCAGACCCCTCTACGATGCTCACTGTGGCCTCTGCTCCTGAGTCCTACATCGAGTCACTCGAGCTGTTCGGCATGCAGTTCGGGCTCGAGCGCATTCACGACCTGCTGGACCGGCTGGGCAACCCGGAGGCCGAGTTCGACGCGATCCACGTGGTCGGCTCCAACGGCAAGTCGTCCACGGTGCGGTTCTGCGAAGCGCTGCTGGAGGCGGAGGGCGTGCGCACCGGCGCGTACACCTCGCCGCACATCACCACCTTCCGCGAGCGGATCCGGGTCGGCGGCGAGACGCTGTCCGAGGAGGCGTACCGCCGCGCCGTGCTCGCCGTGCGCGACGCCGTAGGCAAGCGCGTCACGCAGTTCGAGGCGCTGACCGCGGCGGCGCTGCTCGCGTTCGCGCAGGCGGGCGTCGAGTGGGCGGTGATCGAGGCCGGCCTGGGCGGCAGGCTGGACGCCACCAACGTGCTGCCGCGCTCGCGTGTCCAGGTGCTGACCAACGTCGCGTTGGAACACGTCGAGCTGCTCGGCCACACGCGCGAGCAGATCGCCGTCGAGAAGCTGGCCGTCGTCCCGGAGGGCGGGCTGGTGGTGTTCGGGGAGGCCGGCTGGGAGGAGCTGGTGCCACAGGCGTCCCGCATCCAGGTGGTCGCCGTCGGCGGCAGCTACCAGGAGCAGAACCGGGCGGTGGCGCGGGCGGCCGTCGAGGCGGCGCTCGGCCGGCCGGTCTCGCCCGCGCCGATCGAGCACCTCGAGATCCCCGGCCGGCTCGACGTGCGCGCCCGCGACCCGTTGGAGATCTGGGACGGCGCCCACAACCCGGCCGGGATGCAGCGGCTGGTGTCGGAGCTGCCTGCCCTGCTCGGCGACCGGGCCGCGGTCGGCGTGTTCTCCGCCCTGGCGGACAAGGACGTGGCGACGATGCTCTCGCTGCTGGCGACCGTGTGCCCGACGATCGTGGCCACCACCAGCTCGAACGAGCGGTCGCTGCCGGCCGAGGACATCGCCCGCCTGACCGGGGGGGCCAGCGCACCCGATCCGCACGAGGCGCTGGAGGCCGCGCGCACGCTCGCCGGGCGCCGCGGCGCGGTGGTCGTGTGCGGCTCCCTGTACCTGCTCCACGACCTCGCAACATGACAAGCCGCTTTGCATGTCGACCGGTGCCCACCGTAGACTGAGTCCACCAGCCTCGTGCCTTTCCTCGATACAACCAGCACGGCGACGTCTTCGGGACCGTTCTCGGGCGTCAGTGACTTCTTCAGCTCGGGCTACTTCACGGCCTTCGTGCGCGTCGTCGCGCTGTTCGCGATCGCAATGTGGCTGGCGCTCGCGTTCTGGACGGCCAAGGACGCCCGGCGCCGGATCGACGACCCGGTGATCGTCGCCGTCTGCGTCGCGGCCGCGGTGCTGTTCGGCCCGCTGGGCGTGATCATCTACCTGCTGCTCCGCCCGCCGGAGTACCTCGAGGACGTGCACGAGCGCGAACTGGAGATCCAGGCGATGCGCCGCCGGCTGGGCGCCGATCAGGTGTGCCCGTACTGCCGCAACCCGGCAGATCCCGGCTTCCTCTCCTGCCCGCACTGCGGCACCAAGCTGAAGAACGCCTGCCGCCGCTGCAAGGCGCCGCTCGATCCCGACTGGCGCCTCTGCCCGTACTGCGAGACAGCTGTCTCGGCGCCCGCTCCGTCGGCCACGAGCCGGCCCGCGCGCGACCCGGTGACGCAGCGCAGTACGACCGAAGCCTAGGCTTCCGGCATGTCTGATCTTCAGCGGACTTTCGTCATGGTCAAGCCCGACGCGTTCGCGCGCGGGCTGTCCGGTGAGATCATCGCCCGCTTCGAGCGGCGCGGCTTCACGCTGCGCGCCGTCCGGCTCCTGCGGGTCACCGAGGAGCTCGCCGGACAGCACTACGAAGAGCACGTCGGCAAGCCGTTCTACCCCGAGCTGGTCGAGTTCATCACCTCCGGACCGGTGATCGCGATGGTGATCGAGGGGCCGGACGCCGTGTCCACGGTGCGAACCATGATGGGCGCGACCAACCCGCTGGACAGCGCACCGGGGACGATCCGCGGCGACTTCGCCCTGGAGATCGGCCAGAACATCATCCACGGCTCCGACTCGCCGGAGTCGGCAGCGCGCGAGATCGCGCTCTTCTTCCCCGGGCTCGGGTAACGCCGGGACCCGCTCGCCCGTCCCCTTTGCCGGGAACGCCGGGGACGGTCGGGCTGGATCGACGTGCACCGATCCCGTAGCCTGGCGTCTTGCCATCCATCCCGGGCGGAGCATCGGGCGGAGCAGCATCGTGACCCAACCCTGGTTGTCGTCGGTCATCGGCCGCGACATGGCCGTCGATCTCGGAAC
>DATLLN010000014.1:0-2293 GCA_035537835.1 Gaiellales bacterium | reverse complement strand
TGCTCGTTCCACACCCGGTCGGCGACGTCGACGATCCCCAGCAGCCCGACGGAGTCGCCGCGAGAGACCAGCGGCAGCATCAGCAGCGTGCGATAGCCGTCCTGCTCGAGCAGCGCCCGCTCCGCCGGATCGGCCTGCTCGTCGGCGACGCGGACGACCACCGGCTGCTGCCGGGTCATCACCGCCAGCGAGGCGGGGAAATCGGCCAGCGCGTACTCCATGTTGGCCTCGGCGATCTCGCCGATCACGTGATCCTCGTAGTCGGTCAGCGTGACCAGCAGGTCGCGCTCCCGATCCCAGCTCGAGACGGCGGTGCCGGACGCCCCGGTCAGCGTGATCGCGTGAGCCGTGAAGCTGCGCAGGACGTCCTTCAGGTCGAGGCTGGAGGACAGGGTCCGCGAGAGGTCGACGAGGGCGCGCAAACGGTCGGCCGCGAGCATGGAGTGCGTATCGGCACGCGGCGGCGGATCATTGAGGATGGTTCGCGGAGGGTCCTGATTGACCGATCAGTCAGGGGTGGGGTACCATCGCCGCCCATGCCCGACGTGATCGTCATCGGCGGCGGTTTCGCCGGCGTCACCGCCGCCAGGGAGGCGTCACTGCGCGGCCGTTCCGTGCTGCTGCTGGAGGCCCGCGACCGGCTCGGCGGCCGCACCTGGACGGCGCCGTGGGGCGACCTCCGGATCGAGCTCGGCGGCGGCTGGGTGCACTGGCACCAGCCTCACACGTTCTCGGAGATCACTCGGGGCGGGCTCGAGGTCGTGCTCAGCCCCGAGGACGAGGACGTCGGCTGGTACGTCAACGGCGCGCGGCGCGAGGGCTCGGCCGCCGACCGCGACGCGATCGCCGAACGGGGTTGGAACCGGTTCGTGCAGGGCGTCGAGGATGCGCTGCCCAACCCGCACGACCCGCTGCTCGCGATCGACCAGCTGGAGCGCTTCGACCGGCTGACCATCGCCGAGCGGATCGCCCAGCTGGAGCTCGACGGCGAGGAGCTCGACGTGCTGTGGGCGGAGCTCGAGTCGCTGGCCCACGGTCACCTCGAGGACGCCGGCGCCGTCAGCGTGCTGCGCTGGCATGCGCTGTCCGGCTACAGCCTGCGGCTGACGCAGTACACCGGCGGCCGGGTGACGCTGAAGGACGGCACCGTCTCGCTGCTGCAGGTGATCCACCAGGCCGCCCCGGTGGACGTCCGCCTGGCGACCCCGGTCGCTGCGGTGTGCCAGTCGGACGGCGGCGTCGAGGTCGAGACGCGGGCCGGCGAGGTGCACCGGGCGGCGGCCGTGGTGGTCGCCGTGCCGCTGAACGCGCTGGGCGCGATCGAGTTCACGCCGCAGCTCTCGGAGCGCAAGCGGCAGGGCATCGCGCTCGGCCAGGCCTCCCGGGGGATCAAGATCTTCATCCGCGCCCGCGGCACCGAGGTCACGCAAAACTCGATCCAGGCCCGCCACCCGTTCGGCTACCTGGCGACCGAGGACGTGCTCGAGGACGGCACCCAGATGCTGATCGGCTTCGGGCGCGACGCGTCCGAGTCCGACGCCGCGGACATCGCCCGCGTGCAGCGCGACATGGACGCGATCATGCCCGGCTTCGAGGTGGTCGATGTGACCGCCCACGACTGGCTGGCCGACGAGTTCGCCAACGGCACCTGGGCGATCCACCGCCCCGGCTGGTACACGAGCTATCACCGCGAGATGCAGCGCCCCGAGGGCCGCGTCGTGCTGGCCGGCTCGGACTTCGCCAACGGCTGGTCGGGCTTCATCGACGGCGCCATCGAGTCCGGCCTGCGCACGGGCAAGCACGCCGCGAAGATCGCGGGGTTGCGCTAGAGGACGCCGCAGGCCGAGGCCGAGTTCGGCCACGGCGTGTACCCGCGGACGCGCACGGCGCGCATGGCCACGGCGAGCTGGTCGCCGGGCGACCAGTACCGGGCGTCGCGGCCGCCGTAGCGGGCCAGCTTGTCCGGCCCGTAGGTGCGCATGAACGACCAGTCCATCTGGAGGCCGCCGAAGTACCCGGCCGGGCTGTACGCATTCCACGCGCCCTCGTAGCCGTGGATGCAGATCAGCCGCGGATAGTGCGTGCGCCAGAAGGCGACCCAGCCCGCGTTCTTCACGGCCCAGGTGTGCACGATGCGGCGCAGCTTCCGGACCGAGGAGACGTGGCGCTCCCGGTGACCCCAGCTCGGCCGCCGTCCGCGTCGCGGCAACCCGGTGTCGCCACGCGACGACCTCTTTGCTCGGCCCGCTCGGCGGCGGGTGGACACCGCTGGTGACCCATGCGGACGCGGTTT
>DATLLN010000013.1:0-5458 GCA_035537835.1 Gaiellales bacterium | reverse complement strand
CACCTGGAAGTAGGTCTCGGGGACGAAGGCGTCGATCTCGAGGTCGCGGCGGACGATCAGCGCCAGCGTGGGCGTCTGCACCCGGCCCAGCGAGACGACGCCGTCCAGCCGGCCGACCTTGGTGGCCGCCCGCGTGCCGTTCATGCCGACCAGCCAGTCGGCCTCGCTGCGCGATCGCGCGGCCGCCTCCAGCGGCGCCATCTCCGCGCCGTCGCGGAGGTGGTCGAACCCCTCGCGGATCGCGTCGCGGGTCATCGACGACACCCACAGGCGGCTGACCGGCTTGCCGTTCCCTGCCAGCTCGTAGATGTAGGAGAAGATCAGCTCGCCCTCGCGGCCGGCGTCGCAGCCGTTGATGATCTGGTCTATGTCCTTGCGCTTGAACAGCTTGGACAACGTGTCCAGCTGCGACTTGCCGCGGCCCTCGATCGGCTTCAGCTTGAACTGCTCGGGGATGATCGGCAGCCGGTTGAGCGACCACATCCGGTACTTGCTGTCGTAGTCCTCGGGCTCGGCCAGCTCGACCAGGTGCCCGACGGCCCAGGACACGACGTAGTCGTCCGACTCCAGGTAGTCCTTGCGGTCGGTGAAGGTGCCGGGCAGCGCCTTTGCATAGTCGCGCCCGACGGACGGCTTCTCGGCGATAACGAGTGTCTTGCTCATACGCGGCGAGAGGGTAGCACTTGGCCTCCGACGCATTTTCGGCGGAACGGTGCCGATTCTGTAGCGCCTTCGGCGCGGGTAGCATCAGCGCATGTTCATCAGCTTCGAGGGCCTGGACGGATGCGGCAAGACCACGCAGGCGGCGATGCTGGCGGATGCGCTGGAGGCGGAGGGGCAGCGGATCGTCCGCGTCCGCGAGCCCGGCGGCACGCCGGCCGGGGAGCGGATCCGCAGCCTGCTGCTCGACCCCGGCGAGACGATCGCCCCGGTCGCCGAGGCGCTGCTCTACGCCGCAGCCCGCGCCCAGCTGGTGGACGACGTGATCCGCCCGGCGCTGCGCGACGGGGCGCACGTGGTCGCCGACCGGTTCATCGACTCGTCGCTCGCCTACCAGGGAGTCGCCCGCGGCCTCGGCGTCGAGCCGGTGCTCGACGTCAACCGCTTCGCGACCGGCGGCCTGTTCCCCGACCGGACGGTGCTGCTGCGGCTGGGGGGCGGGGAGGCGGCGCGTCGGCGCGACGCCGAGCCGGACCGGATCGAGGCCGAGGGCGACGGCTTCCAGGAGCAGGTCGCGCGCGGCTTCGAGGACCTGGCGGCGCGGTTTCCCGACCGGATCGTCGAGGTCGACGCCAGCGGGTCGCCCGACGAGGTGCTCGCGCGCGTGCGCGAGGCGGCGGGCGTATGAGCGGGCCGTTCGAGGGACTGGCGCCGCAGCCCGAGGCCGCGCGCCTGCTGGAGGCGGCGCTGGCCGCGCCCGGCCACGCCTACCTGCTGGCCGGCCCGCCGGGCAGCGGCAAGCGGCTCTACGCGGAGCGCTTCTGTGCGGCGCTGCTCGATGCGCCGCCACGGCGGATCGTCTCCGGCACGCATCCCGACCTGTTCGTGCTCGAGCCGGCCGGCACGATGATCCTGATGGAGGACGCCCGGCGGCTGCGGCGCGACCTGCACATGCGGCCGTTCGAGGCGGCACGTCGCGTCTATCTGATACTGGGGGCGCACCTGCTGCGCGACGACAGCGCCAACGCGTTGCTCAAGTCGCTCGAGGAGCCGCCCTCCTACGGCGTGTTCGTGCTGGTGTCCGACCACGCCGACGGGATGCTCCCGACCATCCTCTCCCGCGTCCAGCTGGTGCCGTTCCGGCGGTTCTCGACGGCCGAGCTGACCGAGGCCACCGGCAACGCCACCGCCGCCCGCGCCGCCATGGGCAACCTGGTCCGGGCCGAGCAGCTGGCGGGGGACGAGGCCACGGCGGAACGCCGCCGGGCGTACCTGGACATCGCCCGCCGCTCGCTGATCGATCCCGCGTTCGATCCGGCCGAGGCGGCCGGCGTCATCTCCTCGGCTGCCAACGCCGCCGGCAAGCAGGCCGGCAAGGACGTGCAGGCCGCCGCCACGTCGCAGATCGAGTCGACCGATGACCCGAAGGAGCGCAAGGCGCTGGAGAAGCGGGTCGACGACCGCGCCAAGCGCGTCGCCCGGCGGGCCGAGCTGGAGGAGCTGCTGGTCGCCCTGGACACGGTCGCCTGGTGGTACCGCGACGTGCTGGCCGCGCACCTGGGCGCCGAGAGCGTGGTGGTACACTCAGATCTGGCCGGTGAGGCGGTTCACGACGGCGAATCCGAGACTCCCGCGAGGCTGGTGCGGGCGCTCTCGGTACTCGCAGACCGCCGCCGGTCATTCGATTTGAACGTCACCCCGCCCCTGGCGATCGAGGCCCTCTTCCACGAGCTGCACGGGGCAGGATCGGACATCGCGAGAGTGGTGGAGGCCTGATGGCGACAGTCGTCGGCGTCGTGTTTCAGCCGGGCGGCAAGGTGTACTCGTTCGACCCGGCGGGTCTCGACCTGCGGTGGGACGAGCGGGTGATCTGCCACACGGCCCGCGGCCGCGACCTCGGTCGTGTCGTCCAGGCCAACCACCAGATGCCCGACGAGGAGCTGACCGGGCCTCTCAAGCGCGTTGTCCGCCGGGCCACCGCACAGGACGAGGAGCAGGTGCGGGCAAACCGGGTCGAGGCCAAGCGCGCGATGCTGCTGTTCCGCGAGCTGATCCGGCGGCACGGCATGGAGCTGAAGCCGGTCTCGTCGGATGTCGTCTTCGACGGCACCAGGATCACGTTCGCCTACGAGGCGGAGCAGCGGCCGGACACGGCGGCACTGCAGGCCGATCTGTCGCAGCGGCTGAAGCGGCGGGTCGACCTGCGGATGGTGGGGCCGCGCGAGGCGGCGCGCCTGTGCGGCGGCGGCGGGCTGTGCGGGCCGGTCAAGTGCTGCAATCGCTTCCCGTCGCACGAGGCCCCGATCACGCTGCGGATGGCCAAGGATCAGGAGCTTCCGATGAATCCGGGCCGGATCACCGGACTGTGCGGCAGGCTACGCTGTTGTCTGGCGTTCGAGCATCCGATCTACAAGTCGTTTCGCGACCGGGCGCCGGCGGTGGGCAGGAGGGTGTCCACCCCACATGGAAATGGGGTGGTACGGAGCTACGAGGTGGTGCGGGATGCGTGCCTCGTTGAGATGGACGGTGAGAGGGAGATGTTGGAGGTCAAGCTCGACGAGATGGTGGAAGTAGCGGGATGAGCATGAGCTTTGCGATTGCCGGCCGGGGCGACGACCCGCGCCTGAGCGAGTTCCGTGAGGCGCTGCGCAAGGAGTGGATCGCGCGCGATTTCCCGGAGGACACCACGGTCGACCCCGCGGCCGAGATCGTCTTCAACTTCATCGATCCGGCGCGCCCCAGGCCAGTGCGCCGCCGGCAGCGGTCGACCTACGTCGCCATCATTTCGCTGATCGACGCCTCGCCCGACGACGTGCTGTCCTACGAGTATCCGTTCATGGTGCGCAGCCTCGCCAACCTCGGCGTGGTTGTCGTTCCCGGCGACACGTGCCACTTCGTCACCCCCGAGCGCGGCCACTACATGGTCGACGACCCGGGCGACCTGGACGAGTGGGTGCGGCGGATCGTCGACCGGATCACGCCCCTGGCCACGTCGCGGCTAGTGATCGACAACCGCTTCGACGAGGACCTGGAGCCCGAGCTGTGGGACGGCGACGAGCTGACCGACGGACTACTCGACGCCGGCCGCCGGCTGGACGCGCTGGGCCTGCTGCCCGCGCCCTTCCCGCTCGAGGAGCTGGTTGGCGAGAAGGAGCTGCTGCGGATCAAGCGGATCTACGGCATCGGCGGCCTCTCGTACGGCAACCTGTCCACCCGCAAGGACGAGGGCCGGTTCTGGATGAGCGCGTCGGGCGTCGACAAGTCGAACCTGCGCGTTGTCGGCAAGGACATCCTGATGGTCAAGGACTACGAGGAGGCCACCGGCACGATGGTGCTGTCGGTGCCGGCCGGCGTTGAGGATCCCAACCGGGTGTCGGTGGACGCGATCGAGCACTGGATGATCTACCGCGAGCACCCCGAGGTGAACGCGATCGTCCACGTGCACGCCTGGATCCCCGGGATCCGCGCGACCGAGTTCAACTACCCGTGCGGCACGGCGGAGCTGGCCACGGCGGTGGCCGACATCATCCGCACGGAGCCCGACCCCGCGCACTCGGTGGTCGGGCTCAAGAACCACGGCATCACCGTCACCGGCACGAGCCTGGAGGACATCTTCCAGCGCATCGAGCCGGTGATCGAGGTGCAGGTTCCGATGATCGCCTAGTCGGCGACCAGCACGACGAGCACGGTCGTCTCGTCGCTCGGGTGATCCATCTCGTAGTGGCGGTAGAGCCGCTGCTCCTCGCCGTGCGACAGGCTCTCGTCGGCCGAGATGTTCGGCGCGCAGATGACCACGTCGCCGGGGAACGCCACGCGCACCGTGTCGCCCTCGAGGGTGGCGCCGTCGATCGGCACGAAGTGCAGCTTGTTGCCGAAGCGGCCGCCGCGGATCAGCAGGAACGCCGGCTCGCCCGTCGACTCGTCGCGATAGATGTCGGCGAGGTGGCCCAGCGGCTCGCCGTCGACGTCGATCACGGACAGCTCGCGCCAGGTGTGCAGATCAGGGGGTGAGGGCATGGGGAAACTCCTCGTTCGGGTTGGCGCGCGGACCCTACCGTCTGGGACACTCTCTGCCAATGCCACCGGACGCGATCAGCATCGGCGATCTGGTCGTCGATCGCGGCGGCCGCCGGGTGCTGCACGACGTCTCGCTCGCGGTGCCGGTGGGCAGCATCACCGGGTTGCTGGGTCCCAGCGGCTGCGGCAAGTCGACGCTGATGCGCGCGATCGTCGGCGTTCAGATCGTCGCGTCGGGCAACGTGACGGTGCTCGGGGAGCCGGCCGGGAGCGCCGACCTGCGACGGCGGGTGGGCTACGTCACCCAGGCGCCGTCCGTGTACCTCGACCTGTCGGTGGGCGAGAACCTCGGCTACTTCGCGCGCGTCCTGGGCACTCCGGACGATCGGGTGGACGAGGTGGTGCGTACGGTCGGGCTGGCCGAGGAGTCCGGGCGCGTCGTCGGGTCGCTGTCCGGCGGCCAGCGGGCGCGCGTGTCCCTGGCAACGGCGCTGCTCAACGCGCCCGAGCTGCTGGTGCTGGACGAGCCGACGGTGGGCCTCGACCCGGTGCTGCGCACGGAGCTGTGGGCTGACTTCCGGCGGCTGGCGGAAGCCGGCACCACGCTGCTGGTGTCCAGCCATGTGATGGACGAGGCCGACCGCTGCGACGTGATCGTGCTGATGCGCGACGGGCGGATCCTGGCGTGCGAGCCGAGGGAGCAGCTGCTCGCCCGCACCGGGGCGGAGGACGTGGAGTCGGCGTTCCTGCAGCTGGTGGGCTCCTGAGCGGGCGGATCGTC
>DATLLN010000012.1:0-2432 GCA_035537835.1 Gaiellales bacterium | reverse complement strand
CGACGCCAAGGTCACCTACGGCACGGGCAGCTTCCTGCTGGTGCATGACGGCGATCGCCCGGGGGCACCGCCCGACGGCCTGCTGCGCAGCGCCGCGGCGCCTGCCGGCTATGCGCTGGAGGGCTCGGTGTTCGTCGCCGGGGCGGCCGTGCAGTGGCTGCGCGACGGGCTCGGGCTGCTCGCGTCGGCCGCCGACGCCGAGGACCTCGCGCGATCGCTGGCCGGAAACGACGGCGTCTACTTCGTGCCGGCGCTGACCGGCCTCGGGGCGCCGCACTGGGATCCGCAGGCCCGTGGATTGTTGTGCGGGCTCGACCGGGGCACCGGCCGCGCACACCTGGTGCGGGCGGCGCTGGAGGCGATCGCCTACCAAGTCCGCGACGTGGTCGCCGCGGTGCCGGGCGGGGTCGGGCGGCTGCGGGCCGACGGCGGCGCGGCCGCGAACGGGTTCCTCATGCAGTTCCAGGCGGACGTGCTGGGACAGCCGGTCGAGGTCGCGTCCGGCGTCGAGATGACGGCGCTGGGCGCGGCGGCGCTGGCAGGTCTCGGCACCGGCGTCTGGCGCGACACCGCCGAGGTCGCGGCCGTGTGGCGCCCGAGCGCGCGGTACGAGCCTCGGATAGCGCCGAGCGAGCGCGAAGCGCTGCTCGAAGGCTGGCGCTCGGCGCTCGCTCGGACGCTGTTGACCAGCTAGAAGCGGCGGCGGCCGCCGCGGCGGCGCGACGAGTAGACGAGGCGCGGCGGGGCGGTCTTCATCCCCTCCTGCTCGAACTCGTCCTTCAGCTCGAGGCGGGCGGCGATGCGGCTGACGTCCGCCTGCTGCTCCTGCGTGACCAGCGTGATGCCGGTGCCGGTGCGGCCCGCGCGGCCGGTGCGGCCGACGCGGTGGACGTAGCCCTTGTTGTCCTCGGGTGGGTCGTAGTTGATGACGTGCGTGATGCCGTCCAGGTCGAGGCCGCGGGCGGCGACGTCGGTCGCGACCAGCGTTCCGACCTTCCCGTTGTCGAACCGCTTCAGCGCCTGCTCGCGCTGCGCCTGCGTCAGGTCGCCGTGGATGGCGGCGGCCGGGAGGCCGCGACGCTCGAGCTTCTGTGCCAGCCGTGCGGCGCCGCGCTTGGTGCGGACGAACACCAGCGTTGGGCCGTCGGCGATCTTCAGGAGGTCGACCAGGGTGTCCAGCTTGCCGTCGTCGGTGACGGGGACGAACCGGTGGTCGACCTGCTCGACCGTCTCGGTCGGCGACTCGGTCTCGTGGCGGCAGGCGTGGTCGGTGTAGGCGCGGGCCAGGATGCCCACCTCACCGTCCAGGGTGGCCGAGAAGAACATGGTCTGGCGGCTGGTCGGTAGCCAGCGGATGATCCGGTCGACCTGCGGCTTGAACCCCATGTCGAGCATCCGGTCGGCCTCGTCGAGGACGAGCATCTTGACCTTCTCCAGGCTGATCATGCGCTGCTGGACGATGTCGGTCAGGCGGCCGGGCGTAGCCACGACGATGTGGGCGGCCTTGGCGGCCTTCGACTGCGTGCGCGTGCTGACGCCGCCGTAGACCGAGGCGACGCTCAGGCCGCGGGCCGGGGCGATGCTGGCGAACTCGGCGGTCACCTGGACGGCGAGCTCGCGGGTCGGCACCAGCACCAGCGCGGACGGCCGCGGATCATCTGCGGACAGCCGGTCGACGATCGGCAGCGCGAACGCCAGCGTCTTGCCGGATCCGGTGGGGGACTTCGCCAGGATGTCGAGGCCGGCGATGGCGTCCCTCAGGACGAGCGCCTGGATCTCGAACGGCGCGTGGATGTCGCGCCTGGCGAGTGCCTGGGAAACGGGCTCGGACAGGCCGAGCTCATGGAACGACGGTTCGGACACGTGGTCTCCTTATCGGTACGAGAGAGGCTCAGCCTGACCCGTAACCCGATAGACGAACCGGCGAAAAGCGAAAACCTCACGGGGCGAAACACTCGCCCGTACACCCAATCCTAGCAGGGGGCGAAGATGGCTAACCGCGGATGCGCTCGTGCGAGGGGTCGTAGAGCACGTCCTGAACCAGCCGCGCGGGCACCAGTTCGCCCAGCACCTCGACCTCGTAGTCGCCGGCCGCCGCGGCCGCCGGCAGGTACGCGTAGGCGATGTTGCCCTTGACCGTGAAGCCGTAGGCGCAGCTGCGAACGCGGCTCACCACCTCGCCGCCCGCGTGGACGGCCTCGCCGCCGTACAGGCAGCGGTACTCCTCGCCGTCGACCAGCAGCGTCCGCAGCCGCCGCGCCGGCTCGGTCGCCGCGGCCAGCGCCTCGCGCCCGTTGAAGTCGCCCTTGTCCAGCGCGACGCAGAACCCGAGCCCCGCCTCGTACGGGGTGTCGCCGGCCGTCAGGTCGGTGCCCATGTAGCGATAGCCCTTCTCCATCCGCAGCGACTCGAGCACGCGGTAGCCGCCGGCC
>DATLLN010000011.1:0-2164 GCA_035537835.1 Gaiellales bacterium | reverse complement strand
GGTGTGGATGGCGTCGGTGATGGCGCGCGAGAACACCAGCGGCTGGTCGAGCGCCGCCAGACGCAGGCGGTGATTGATGTAGTTGGCGGTGTCGTCGGCGGACAGCGGATCGAGGTGGAACCGCACCGTGACCCGCTGGCGCAGCTGCTCGAGCGCCGGCGAGGCCAGGGTCTGGCGGAAGCCGGGCTGGCCGACCAGCAGGATCTGCATCAGCTTCGACTTCTCGGTCTCGAGGTTCGACAGCATCCGCACTTCCTCGAGGGCGCGCCGCGTCAGGTTCTGCGCCTCGTCGATGATCACGACGACGCGCCGGCCGAGCGTGTGCTGATCGATCAGCACGCGCGCCAGCTCGCGCACCATCGCCGGCTTGGTGGCCGGGATCTGGTCGACGCCGAAGTCGATCAGCAGCGCCTCGATGAGCTCGCCCGGCTCGAGCAGCGTGTCGACCAGGCGCGCCACCAGGGTGCGGCCGTCGAGGCTGGTTACGAGCGTCTGGAGCAGCGTCGTCTTGCCGCACCCGATCTCGCCGGTGAGCACGACGAAGCCCGCCCCCGACTCGAGGCCGAGGCGAAGATGGTCCAGCGCGTCGCGATGATTCGGACTCAGGTAGAGATAGTCGAGGTCCGGTGTCAGCGCGAACGGGCGTTCCCGCAGCCGATAAAAACGTTCGTACATCGCTACTGCGACCCCCGCTGGAACAGGATGATCTTGACCGTGTCGACGACGATGGTGAGGTCGAACACGGCGGAGAGGTGCTTGATGTAGTACAGGTCGTAGCGCAGCTTCTCGTTGGCCGACTCGATCGAGTCGGCGTAGCGATACCGCACCTGGGCCCACCCGGTGATCCCGGGCTTGACGGCGTGACGGAGGTCGTAGAAGGGAATCTGCCGGGCCAGCGGCTCGACGAAGCACGGACGTTCCGGCCGCGGCCCGACGAAGCTCATGTCGCCGCGGAGCACGTTCCACAGCTGCGGCAGCTCGTCGAGGCGGGTCAGGCGGATGACGCGGCCGATCGGCGTGACGCGATCGTCCTGCTGCCGCGCCCACACCGGCCCGTCGGCTTCGGCGTCGAGCCGCATCGAGCGGAACTTGTAGAGCGTGAACGGCCGTCCGTGCTGGCCGACGCGTTCCTGCCGGTAGAGCACTTCCCGCCGGCCGCAGAACAGCCAGACCGCCAGCGCCGTCAGGGCGATGAACGGCGCCGAGACCACGATCATCCCGAGCGACAGGGCGACGTCGGCGATGCGCTTGATCGCGCGCCGGCCGCGCGACACCCGGAAGCCGTCCGCGAGCAGCAGCGCGCTCGGGCGCAGCGCCTCGAGCAGGATCTTGCCGGTCAGCCGCTCGTAGGCGGTGGCGGCGTCCTCGACCCGCGTCCCCGAGAGCTTGGCCCGCACCAGCGCGTCGATCAGGGTGCGGTTCCGGTGGGCGCGCAGGTCGGCGACGAACCAGCGGATGTGGTGCTGTTCGATCAGCGCGTCGAGATCGCGGGTCCCGCCCAGCACCGGCAGCGAGCCGAGCCGGGCACGCGGCTCGGGCGCGTCATCGACGTAGCCGACGACGTGGTAGGCCGGGTCGTCGCGGATCTGCAGCTCGCGGGCGACCTCGCGCGGCGCCTGGCCGGTGCCGACGACCAGCACGTGATCGACCAGGAGGGACGTGCGCGCGATGTGCGTGAACAGGGCCCGCCCGGCCGGGATGGCGACGAGCAGGATGGCCAACGACTGGACGAACGGGAGTCCCTCCACGGCGATCGACGGCACCGCCAGGTAGAGGATGCCCAGGATGATCGACGCGGCGCCCGCGGCCTGGACCAGGCGGACCAGCAGCTCGCGCCCGGACTGGACGAGCGTCAGATCGTAGACGTCGTTGTAGTACAGGCACAGCTGGCACAGCGCCGCCGCCGGCAGGATCTGCCACGGCCATGATCCGGACTCGCCGTGCAGGCGGATCGCCACCACCATGGCGGCGCAGATCACCATCATCTCCACCGCGAAGAGGATCAGTTCGTGGGGCGAGACGTTCCGCTTGAAGAGTTGCATGGCCCTGGCGTGCCCGTACAGTGACGGCTGGATCAGCGACTGCTGGCGCGACTGTCGTTGAGGACGAGCCCGAGGAGCTTGGCGCGCGGCACCAGGCCGAGCGCGCGAGCCACCGCCGGGCG
>DATLLN010000010.1:0-2306 GCA_035537835.1 Gaiellales bacterium | reverse complement strand
CACGCGCACCGTGAGGCTGGTGCAGTCGCTCGTCGAGGCATCGGCGGTGATGTCGGCGCGGACCACGGCGGTCCAGCCGTCCAGGACCTGGCCGTTGATCGGTGCGACGGCGATCTCGCCCACCGCGCCGTTGCGGTACTGCCAGTCGATCTCGACACCGGCCTGGGTGCGGCCGCTGGGACCCTCGATGTAGGGCCAGTCGTCGAGCACCACCCGTTCGCCCGGCAGCGGCGGCAGCCCGGCGCCGCCTGCAGGTGGATCCGACGGCTCGACGAAGCCCGACAGCTGAGCGAGGTCGTAGCGTCGCCCGTTCTTCTTGGACGTGAGGCGCGTCAGCGAGGTGCCGAGGCCCGGGCGCGAACCGTTGCCGTTGACCGGAGATGCGCCGGCGGGAGGGGACGCGGAAGGTCCGACACCGTACGAGAGCGCGTACCCGGCGCCGCTCGCGCTGCCGCGGTTCGCGACATGGCCGTGCGTGCCGCCCGTGTGCAGCAGCTGCGCGAAGTCGGTGTCTCCGCCGGCCTCGAACTCGGCGGCGAAGGCGTCGTAGGTCATGATGTATTGGCTGCCGGTGGAATGCGTCGCGGCGTAGGCCCCGGGTGCGCCGGGCGTGCCGACCACGCGGTCCCACGGGTCGGTAATGCGGACGTAGTACTGCCCGTCCTTGCGGTACATGCCGGTGACCACGATTGCGTGCAGCCCGGGCACCTTGGCCGCGACCCAGACCGGGCCGTTGGCCTCGAGGATGTCGCGGAAACCTTCGGGCGTGTAGCAGGCGTTGGGATGGACGGTGAAGCCGATCGCCTCGGCGAAACGCGCCGCGCTGGTCGGCGGCAGACCGTTCCGGGTCGAGAGGCTGTCGAACCGGGCGATCGCGTCGACGGACACCGCCTGCCGTCGCCGCCAGCCGTCGATCATCGCCGCCGCCGTCGCCCAGCAGCTCTTGTCGGTCGGCTGTCCCACCGGGAGCACGTCGTCCCAGTTGAGCGACCAGTCCTCGGCGTCGAGCGTCCGCGCGGCCGCGTACGCCTGCGCGCCGGCCGTGGCGAGCAGCGGGAGGGAGATCCAACCGGTGCTGATGTCCTGGTCGGTCGGCGGGAAGAGGGCCGAGGGGTCGTTGGCGGCAGCGACCGGGTCGTAGGTGTAGACCTGCTGACGGTTGACGTAGAGCTCGTGGCAGGGGAAGCCGTCGTGGTCGCCCACGACCATGGCCTGGATCCCCCCGTCGGGGCCGCGCTTCAGGTAGACGCAGATGTCGGCATCGATGTCGGGGGACGGGCTGATCAGCGGCAGCCCGCCGGCAACCTTGATCGACACGACCGAGCTCTGGCTCGTCACGGCGAGGATGCTGCGTTGGGTGGTGGAAGCGCCGCGCGTGATGCTTAGGTTGTCGTCGCTGACCGCCAGCGTGGCCCTGCGCACCGGTTCCACCCCGGCGTGCTTGTCGAGCCACCAGTCGGGCTTGCCGTCGACGTGATAGGTGTAGCTCGAGTCGTAGGCCTTGGACTCGCCCCAGCGCTGGCTCACTGTCGTCAGGCCGGAGATGCCGCTGTCCGCGTCGAGCATGAACGTCGCGGTGATCTCGGCCCGGCTGGTGCCCTGGTCGTAGCTGAAGCCCCGGTTGTCGCCGGAGAAGTCCTCACCAGAGGCGATCGGTCCGAGGTCGTAGTCCGAGTTCGGGCCTTTGACCAGCGGCGAGGGGATGAAGGCGCGGTACCTGATCTCCACCGGGTCGCCGCCCACGCCGAACGCCGCCGCGCGCGCTGCGCTGACACGCGCCATGGCGAAGCCGAGCTGGCTCGAGACGGCACGCTGCACACTCATGTAGATGTCGACCGGCGACAGGCCGACGCCCACGCCGACCTGGAGGGTGACGCCCTGGAACCGGCGCTGGTCGTCGAACAGTGCGGCTGCGCCGCCGGTGATGCCCTCGCCGCCGGAGATGCCGGCGGCATAGCTGACGCCGCTGAAGGCGTCGACGCCACCGTTCACGACCGTCACCTGGGCAGAGGCGCCCATCGAGGCGATGAACCCGGCAGTGATCTCCAGCTGCCCGTAGACGCCCATGACGTTGCCCGGCGCGAAGATGATGCCGGCGCCGAGCCCGCCGCCGGCCAGCAAGCCGGCGCCCACCTGCGTGCCGATGCCGACCGAGACGCCGGCCACCTCGGCTGCTGCCCGGGCCGCGAGCACCAGCGGCGTCAGCGCCGGGTTGGCGGCGAGCATCGCCTGGATGGCCAGGCTGCGCAGCTGCGACACCGTCTCGACCTGGGGCGGGACGACGCGCCGCTGCTCTGGAGACACGC
>DATLLN010000009.1:0-3143 GCA_035537835.1 Gaiellales bacterium | reverse complement strand
GGATCGACGAGGCGGGCATCTCGCCCAGCTGCGGGTCGACCGGGCCGAGCACCGCCTGCGGGTCCATCCGCACCTCGTCGGCGGCCAGCGCGATCAGCGTCCCACCGGACATCGCGTAGTGCGGCACGAACACGGTCACCTTGGCGGGATGGTCGCGTACGGCATGGGCGATCTGTTCGGCCGCCAGCACGAGCCCGCCCGGCGTGTGCAGCACCAGGTCGATCGGCGTGCTGTCCGGGGTCAGCCGGATCGCGCGCAGCACCGCCTCCGAGTCGTCGATGTCGATGAACCGCACCAGCGGCACGCCGAACAGGCCGATCTGCTCCTGGCGGTGGATGATCGTGATCACCACGGTGCCGCGCTCGCGCTGCAGGCCGCGCAGCTTGCGGGTGCGGGCGGCGACCACGCTTCGCTGGCGCATCAGCGGTGCGATCACCGTCAGGAAGATGACGACCAGCACGATCAGGATCACCCAGGCCATAGTCAGCCTCCCAGGTGGCGGTCGAACCAGTCGCGCATCCGCTTCGCGCCGTCCAGCAGGTGCTCGCGCTCCGCCCAGCCGTGGCCCTCGCGGGGGTACACCACGAGCTGGGTCTCGACGCCGGCGTCGGCCAGCGCGCGGTACATCTCCTGGCCCTGCGACAGCGGCACGCACAGGTCGAGCTCGCCGTGCATGACCAGCGTCGGAGCCTTGACCCTGCGGGCGTGCACCACCGGCGAGCGGTGGAAGTAGTCGCCGTCAGGATCGTAGGGGTCGGCGTCCAGGAACAGCTCATCGAACCGACCGATGTTCGTCGTGTTGTGGAACGAGAGCCAGTCGGTGACTGCTGCCGCGGCGATCGAGGCCCTGAAGCGGTCGGTCTGCGAGATCGCCCAGGCCGCCATGAACCCGCCGTAGCTGCCGCCGTAGATCCCGACCCGTTCGCCGTCGGCGACGCCGTCGGCGACCAGGAGGTCGACGCCGGCCAGGATGTCGTGCAGGTCGCCGCCCCCCATGTCGCCGATGTTTGCGCGGGCGAAGACCTGGCCGTAGCCGCTGCTCCCGCGGGGGTTGGGCTCGAACAGCGCGTAGCCGGCCTCGGGCGCCCACGCGTGCATCGGGCCGGGGAACCGCCAGACGTGCACGCCGGTCGGCCCGCCGTGGACGTGGACGATCAGCGGCAGCGGGCCGGCTGCGCCCGCCGGGGTGATCAACAGCCCGTCGATCTCGGTGCCGTCAAACGACGTCCAGGTGACCCGGCGGCACGCGGGACGGGGCTTCGCGGCGGCGTCGGGGTTGAGGGCCGAGATGGCCCGCCAGCCCGTGTCCGGGGCGGCGACGTCGAGCACACGCAGCTCCGGCGGCTCGTCCCAGGACGAGTGCGCCGCCGCCAGCACGGAGCCGTCGGGTGACGCCGCCACGGTCGGCACCCAGCCGGTGTTCAGCGATGCCGGGCCCTCCCACAACACCTGGGCCGACCCGTCCAGTGCCAGCTTGCCGGCCGCGGCGCCCGTGCCGCGCTGCGCCGCGAACCACAGCGATCCCTCGCCGTCCCACTCCAGGCACGTGACGTCCAGCTCGGGCGCAAGCACCCGGGCCGGCTCACCCTGCGCGGCGACCGTCGTCTCGCCGGCGAGGATCGCCCGGTCGGAGCAGAAGCCCTCGACGACCGCGACGGTGCGGCCGTCCGGCGCCAGGCGCACGCGCTCCAGCTGGTAGTGCGGCTGGTGGATCTCGGCGACGGCGTTGGTCGTCAGGTCGATCAGCACCACCCGCGACGCATACCAGCCGCTCTCCGAAGGGTCGTCGGACACGATTGCGGCGACGTCGCCGCCCCGCCAGTCGAACTCCCAGACGTTGACCCCGTCCGGGCCGACCCGCTCGGTGGCGCCGGTGGCGAGGTCGATCCGGAACAGCCGGCGCCAGTGCTCGGCCGGCGACGAGACCTGGGGGTCGGCCTCGGCCTCGTCGATGCGCGTTGCCGACTCGGCGCCCGCCCGGTCGGAGCCCGGGTCGGCGGCCAGCGCAAGCATCGCCCGCCCATCCGCCGAGAACCGGATCTGCTCGACAGAGCCGGCGATGTCGCCGATCGGACGCGCCTCGCCGCCCTCCTCCAGCAGGTGCACGGTGTGGCGTCCCTGGTGGCCGCGGTCGGACAGGAAGGCCAGGGCGGCGCCGTCCGGCGACCAGCACGGTGCCGTGTCCGACCAGGGTCCGCGGGTCGCCTCCCGCGCTCCCGATCCGTCGGCCGCGGCGAGCCAGATCCGGCTGCGCACGCCCTCGTTGCGGCGCGAGAACGCCTCCTCGACGGCGAATGCGATGCGGGCGCCGTCCGGCGAGAAGGCCGGCGCCGTCGGATGGAGCACCGCCAGCGAGTCCTCGATCGTCATCAGGCGGGATCCTCGCACAGCGCGGACGCGAGGATCGTCGCCACCAGCCGGTCGAACCCGATGCCGGCCGCCTCCGCCGCCATCGGCAGCAGGCTGGTCTCGGTCAGCCCGGGGATCGTCGGCAGGTCGATCACCTCGATGCCCTCCTCGGACAGGATCAGGTCGACCCGGCCGAACCCGCGGACGCCCATTGCGCGGTACGCATCCAGCGCGATCCGCCCGGCCTCCTCCGCCAGCTCGCGGTCGAGGTCGGCCGGCGCGGCGAACTCGGTCAGCCCCGGCGTGTAGCGGGCGTCGAAGTCGTACAGCTGGCGCCCCTGGGGGATCGCCTCGACCACCGGCAGCGTGCGCGGGCCGTCGCCCGCGTCGAGCACGCCGACAGCCAGGTCGCGCGCGCCCTCGCGAAAGCGCTCGACCACGACCCGCTCGTCGTAGGCCAGCGCCGACAGCACGGCCGTGCGCAGCTCGCCCTCGTCGCCGGCGACGCCGATGCCGAGCGCGGAGCCCATCCGCGCCGGCTTGACGATCAGCGGCAGGCCGAGCCGCTCGGCGACGTCGGGCAGCGCCTCGCCTGCGCCCAGCTGGGCGAGCGCCGGGCCGGCGAACGACAGCCACGGCGGTGTCGCGATGCTGGCGCGCCGCAGCTCGTCCTTGAGCAGCGCCTTGTCGAAGCACCGGGCGCTGGCCGAGACGCCGGCCCCGGTGTAGGGGAGGCCGAGCATCTCGCACAGCTCCTGGACGGTGCCGTCCTCGCCGCCCGGCCCGTGGGCGCA
>DATLLN010000008.1:0-2362 GCA_035537835.1 Gaiellales bacterium | reverse complement strand
CTACACCTTTGCGGCGCCGCGTCCCGGCAGCTGCGCCGCAAAGGTGTAGTCGTCGACGCTGTAGCCATCGGACGAGAGCGACTTGCGCACGCGTTCGGCGGCCGCCTCGGTGCCGGCGCCGCCGGGCGCGCGGGAGCCCGTCAGCGACACGAGCGCCGCCGCGCGGTTGGCTGCGGCCGTGCCGTCGAACGTCAGCTCGCGCGTCGGCTGCTCGGGCAGCGCGGGCTCGCGAACGAACAGAAAGGCCGCCAACCCCGGGATCAGGCAGACCACCAGCAGCAGGCGATAGAGCGGCCAGGAGACGAGCCGCCCGCGCGATCTTCCGGGTTGCCGGGGCGGGCGCGGCACGGCGCCTTATAGCACGCCGGTACAATTCGAGGCGTGGCGACCGATCCCACGATCTTGCTGGTGGACGACGAGGAGTCGATCCAGAAGCTGCTGACCTATCCCCTCGAGCGGGAGGGCTACCGCGTTGTCCAGGCTCGCGACGGCGAGGAGGCGCTTTTGCAGTTCGCCGCACAGGAGGTCGACCTGGTCGTCCTCGACGTGATGCTGCCCAAGGTGGACGGCCTCGAGGTGTGCCGGCGGCTGCGCACCTCCTCTGCGGTGCCGATCATCATGCTGACCGCGCGCGACGACGAGGTCGACAAGGTCCTAGGCCTGGAGTTGGGCGCCGACGACTACATCACCAAGCCGTTCTCGATCCGTGAGTTCCGCAGCCGGATCCGGGCGGTGCTCCGGCGGGCGACGCAGCTGTCGACGCAGCCGGCGGGCGAGCGGCCGATCGAGCTGGGCGAGCTGGTCATCGACCCGGCCAAGCGCACCGTGCTGCTCGACGGCCAGCCGGTGGCGCTGACCTACGTCGAGTTCGAGGTGCTGCGGACGCTGGCGAC
This sequence comes from Gaiellales bacterium, assembly GCA_035537835.1. Lineage (GTDB taxonomy): Bacteria > Actinomycetota > Thermoleophilia > Gaiellales > JAICJC01 > DATLLN01. The sequence goes on along the minus strand of DATLLN010000008.1, from coordinate 1,469 downwards.
GCACCGCGGCAGGGTCTACAGCCGGCGGGCGCTGCTCGAGGCCGTATGGGGCGGCTCGGCGTATCGCGAGCCGCGCACGATCGACGTGCACATCCGGCACCTCAGGGAGAAGCTCGAGCAGGATCCGGCCGACCCGCGGCTGATCCTGACGGTGCGCGGCGCCGGGTACTGCTTCCGCGACGGGTGATCCGCGGTGCGCGCGCTCTCGACCCTCCGCGTTCGCCTGATCCTGGTCATGACTGCGGTCGTCGCCGTGGCCATCGGCGTGGTGTTCCTCTACGTCGTGCCGACCCTCCGCGACTCGCTGATCAGCCAGCGCTTCGACCGGCTCCAGAAGGTCGCCAAGACCGAGCGCCGCAGCCAGGCGCTCCAGAAGTACCTGGCCGCGGATGACCGCGCGGCCTACCAGCCGATCCTGACCCGCATCGGCCGGCTGGCCAACGCACGGGTCGACGTCTACCACCTGGATGCCGACGGCAAGCCGGTGCCCACGAGGGCGATCCCGGCGGTCAAGCCGGGCAACGCCGCGGTGCGCCGGGCGGCCGAGGGCACGCCGATCGTCCGCGGGCGGGGCGAGGACGGCGACCTGGTCGTGGCGGTGCGGATGCCGGGCTCGAACGCGGTGGTTGCGCTGTCGCAGCAGGTCAGCGACGTCAACGCCACCGCCGACACGGTCGAGCGGCGGATCCTGATCGCCGCGGTGCTGGCGCTGGCCGTCGCCTGCGCTGTGGGCTGGGGCGCGGCACACGCCGTGTCACGCCGCCTGGCGCGGCTGGAGCGGGCGGCCACCCGGATCTCGATGGGCGAGTTCGGCGAGTCGATCGGCGACCCGTCGCCCGACGAGCTGGGCGAGCTGTCTCGGGCGTTCGACACGATGCAGGTGCGGCTCGAGCAGTCAGACCGCGCCCGCAAGGACTTCATTGCCAACGCCTCGCATGAGCTGCGCACGCCGCTGTTCACGCTCGGCGGGTTCCTCGAGCTGGTGGACGACGAGGACATGGACATCGACACGCGGCACGAGTTCCTGCGGGAGATGCGCGAGCAGGTGACGCGGCTGACCAAGTTGGCGTCCGACCTGCTCGACCTGTCGCGTCTGGACGCCGGAGCCTTCGACGTCGCCCGCGAGCCGGTCGACCTGGGCTCCACCGCGCGCGGCCTGGTCCGCGAGTTCCGAGGCCTGGCGGCGGGCCACGGCAGCCGGGTGGCGCTGGTGCGCGCCGAGGGCGAGCTGCCGCACGCAATCGCGGACGAGCAGCGGGTGCGACAGATCGGCCGGGCCCTCGTGGACAACGCGATCCGCCACAACCCGCGGGGCACCGAGGTGCGGGTCGCGGTGGCCGCCCAGGACGGCGTTGTCCGGCTGACGGTGGGCGACGACGGCCCGGGGATCGACGCCGACACGGCGGCGCACATGTTCGAGCGGTTCTACCGCGGGGAGACGTCCTCGGCCGCGGGCAGCGGGCTCGGCC
>DATLLN010000007.1:0-9743 GCA_035537835.1 Gaiellales bacterium | reverse complement strand
CTGGTGCACCGTCGGCGTCCCCGCGGCGGTGTGGGTGCTCTCGGCGCTCGTCCCCGAGGACAACGGCCTCGGAGTACCCGCGTTCTCCAGCGGCCTTCGCTACCTGCCGATGCTCGTCCTCGCCCTGACGCTCCCCGCCGGGTTGGCGGCCGGCGAAGTGACCGCGTCGCTGCGCGGCCGGGGGCGGCTGGCGCTGGCCGCCGGGCTGGTTGTGGTGGCCACCGCGTCCACCGCCGCAGTCGCGGTCGCCCAGAGCCGTCACGACGAGAGCACGCCGGACACGGCGCGCCTCGACTGCTCACCGCGCGTCGCGATCGGCGCCGCCGACACCGTTGCCAACGTGGGCGTCCCCCATCCGGCCGAGCTCACCGTGTTCGGCGCGACCGGGGCCCGCACGGTGTACTCCGAGGCGCCTCGGATCCGCTTCCGCGACACGTTTACACGGGTGGCAAGTCAGGAGGAGCGGCGCGCTCAGCTCGCCGCGATCGCCGGCGGAGAGCCGCCCGCGGAGGGCATCCGCTGGGTGCTCGCGGAGACGTCGAAGCCGCTGGACAGCCCGTATCTCGAGCCTGTTGCCAGCTGCCGCACGTCGGGCGAGGAGCTGACGCTCTACCGGGCGGGCGGTTAGGTGCCCATCGTTACACTGCAAGCACGATGAAGAGCGCGGCACAAGTGTTCGTGGATTGCCTCGAGAACGAGGGCGTGCGCCACGTGTTCGGCATTCCTGGCGAGGAGACCCTCGACCTCAACGAGGCGATGGATCACTCGCGACAGATCCAGTTCATCCCGGTCCGTCACGAGCAGGGCGCGGCGTTCATGGCCGACGCCTACGGCCGGCTCACCGGCCACGCCGGCGTCTGCCTGGGCACGCTCGGGCCGGGCGCCACGAACCTCGTCACCGGCATGGCCGACGCCTTCCTCGACCGCGCCCCGATGGTCGCGCTGACCGGGCAGACCGAGCTCTCGGAGATGCACAAGGAGAGCCACCAGTACATCGACGTCGTGCGGATGATGAAGCCGGTGACGAAGTGGAATGCCCGCGTCCACGACGCGGAGATCATCCCCGAGGCGGTGCGCAAGGCGTTCGCCGTCGCCGAGCGCGAGAAGCCCGGCGCGACGCACCTCGAGCTGCCCGCCGACGTCATGGAGGGCCCGTTGGACGCCCGCCCGGTGCCCCGCAAGCCGCCGGCCATGGTGGAGCCGGTGGCCGGCGAGCTGCATCGCGCCGCCGAGCTCCTGCAGAAGGCCGAGCGCCCCGTCATCCTGGCGGGCAACGGCGTCGTCCGCCAGAACGCTTCGGCCGCCCTGCGCCGCTTCTGCCAGCAGACCGGGCTCAACGTGATCACCACGTTCATGGGCAAGGGCGTGATCGACGCCGACGACGAGTACGCGCTGTTCACAGCCGGCCTGCGTGCCCAGGACTATCCGAAGGGCTTCATGGGGAAGTCCGACCTGGTGATCTGCGTCGGCTACGACTTGGTCGAGTGGTCGCCGGAGGCCTGGAACCCGCGCTCCGACCGGCGGATCATCTGCATCGACACCGTCGCCTCCGAGATCGACGCCCATTACGTGCCGGAGATCGAGTTGACCGGCGACATCTCCCACGTGCTGACGCACCTGGGCAACCTGGTGTCGCACAAGCCGCCCGCGCAGGTCTCCACCCCCGACTACGGCCGCATGATCCGCGAGGCCCTGCAGTCGCACGCCGACGAGAGCTTCCCCATCAAGCCGCAGCGCGCGCTGCGCGATCTGCGCGAGCTGATGCGCGCCCAGGACGTGCTGATCTCCGACGTCGGCGCGCACAAGCTGTGGATCTCCCGGCTCTGGCCGGCACACCTGCCCAACACCGTGCTGATCTCGAACGGCGCGGCCGCGATGGGCTTCGCCGTCCCAGCAGGGATTGCTGCGCGGATGGTGCTGCCGCGCGACCGGCAGGTGGTCACCATCTCCGGCGACGGCGGCTTCCTGATGAACATGCAGGAGCTGGAGACGGCGAAGCGGCTCGGCCTGCCGACCGTCAACATCATCTGGTCGGACGGCGCGTACGGCGTGATCGAGGTGCACCAGCGCCGCAAGTTCGATCACCTCGCCGGCACCAAGTTCACCAACCCGGACTTCGTCAAGCTCGCCGAGTCGTTCGGTTGCGCCGGCATGCGGGTCGGCTCGGCGGCCGATCTGGTGCCGACGCTGAAGGCCGCGTTCGAGCAGGACGTGCCGTCCGTGGTCGAGATTCCGATTGACTACCGCGAGAACGTGAAGTTCTCGATGAACCTGGCCGACCTGACGCGGGTCGAGGAGGGGGTTACCTGAGATGGCGACAACGGAGACAGTGCACAAGCTCCTGATCGGCGGCGAGTGGTACGAGACCGGCGAGACGATCGACGTTACCTCGCCCTACGACGGCAGCGTCGTCGGCCGGGTCGCCTACGGCGGCGCAGACGACGCACGGCGCGCGATCGACGCGGCGGAGCAGGCGATGAGGGCGCCGATCCCGGCGCACAAGCGGGCGGCCGTCCTCGACGGCGTCGCCGAGCTGCTGCGCGAGCGCCGCGACGAGTTCGCGCGGACGATCGCCGAGGAGGCCGGCAAGCCGCTGACCACCGCCGGCATGGAGGTCGACCGCGCCGTCCAGACCATGACCTTCTCGGCGCTGGAGGCGCGGCGGCTGACCGGTGAGACGGTGCCGATGGACGCCCACCCGGCGGGCGAGGGCCATGCCGGCCTGATCCTGCGCGTGCCGATCGGCATCGTGGCGGCGATCTCGCCGTTCAACTTCCCGCTGAACCTGGTCGCCCACAAGGTCGGCCCCGGCTTCGCCGCCGGCTGCGCGGTGGTGCTCAAGCCCGCCGGCGCGACGCCGCTGTCCGCGCTGCTGCTGGCCCAGGCGTTCGAGGACGCCGGTCAGCCAGCCGGCTGGCTGAACGTGATCGTCGGTAAGTCGCGCGACATCGGCGACGTGCTGACCGAGGACGAGCGCGTCCGGATGATCACGTTCACCGGCTCGTCCGAGGTCGGCTGGGGCATCCGCGCCCGGGCGAACAAGAAGAAGGTGTCGCTGGAGCTTGGCAACTCGACGCCGCTGATCGTGCTGGCCGACGCCGACCTGGACAAGGCGGCGGCGGCGATCGCGGCCCACGGCTACTCCTTCGCCGGTCAGAGCTGCATCTCGATCCAGCGCGTGTACGTCGAGGACTCAGTCCACGACGCGCTGATGGAGAAGCTGACGCCGAAGGTCGAGGCGCTCAAGGTGGGCGACCCGCTCGACGCCGAGACGCAGGTCGGGCCGGTGATCGACCACGAGAACCGCGACCGGATCACGGAGTGGGTCAACGACGCGGTCGCGGGCGGCGCCAAGCTCGTCACCGGCGGCGAGGTCGACGACGCCGGGGTGCTCCACCCGGTCTTGCTGGACGATGTCTCGCTGGAGATGAAGGTCTCGTGCAACGAGGTGTTCGGGCCGGTGGTCACGGTCTCCCGCGTCTCCGGACTCGAGCAGGCGGTGGAGCTCGCCAACGGCACGAACTACGGCCTGCAGGCGGGCATCTACACGCAGGACATCACCAAGGCACTGACCGCCGCGCGGACGCTGGACTTCGGCGGCGTCACGCTCAACGAGGCGCCGACCTACCGCGCCGACCAGATGCCCTACGGCGGCGTCAAGGACTCCGGCAACACCCGCGAGGGACCGAAGTTCGCGGTGCAGGAGATGACCGAGCCGCGCATGGTCGTCATCAACCTGTCGTAGGGGCGGTCAGCACATCCAGCAGGTGGTCCGTGAACGCCTCCGCGGAGTCGGGCGCCGGTACCGCGTCGGCGTTCGTTCGCCGGACGACGACCAGGCCGAGGTACAGGCCGTAGGCGTACAACGCTCGGCGCTCGGCGTCCGCGGCGTCGAAGCCAAGACCGGCGAACGCGTCGCGGATGAAGCCGACGCGGCGGTTGGTCACACGCCGTAGCGGCTCCGCGATCGCCGGCTGGTCGCGGGCGGCGATCAGGGCGGCATCCACGGCTCCCAGTTCGGGGTGGACGAAGATGATCGAGAACAACCGGCGCAGCCGATCGCGCGGGTCGTCCGCGTCGGCCAGCGACTCGATGATCGCCTCGGTCTCGGACTCCTCCCAGAGCGCGACCGCGGCCTCGATCAGGTCGGCCCGGTCGGTGAAGTGCCAGTAGAAGCTGCCCTTGGTGGCGCCCAGGGTCGGCGCCAGCGTCTCCACCTTGACGGCCGAGACGCCGCCCGCCGCCATCGCGTCGAGCGCGGCGTGCGCCCAGTCCTCACGGTGAAGCGTTCCGTCGGCCATCACCCATACGCTACCGTACGGCGGTGACCATACGGTACCGCATGGCAGAGTTTGCCCTGGCGGCCGCGGCGCTCACCGCCGTCGGCGTGCTCGGCTTCGGCCTGAGCGCCGACGACCCGCTCGCCTCACCGCTGACGCCCGCCGCCGGCGTCGCGATCGGCCTACTCTGGGTGCGCGGGATGCGGCTCTGGCCTGCGGCTGCGGTGGGCGTCGGCCTGGCGGAGCTGGTGCTCGGATCGCCGACCTGGATCGCCGCGCTGGACGGCGTCGCCACTGCGGCCGAGGCGGCGGCCGGTGCGGTGCTTTTGGCGCTCGTGATCGACCGCACCCGCCCGCTCGGCCGCATCCGCGAGGTGCTGTGGTTCGTCGGCCTGGCCGTGATCACCGCGCCGCTGCTGGGCGCGATCATCGCCACCGCCGGGCGACGGCTCGCCGGGGATCCTGGCGTGATCGGGGACTGGTGGCTGGGTGACGGAGTGGGCATCCTGATCGCCGCCCCGCTGGTCATGGTCTGGAGCACACCGCTTCCCCACCGCGACCGGCGCACGCTGCTCGGGTACGCCGGGCTCGCCGCTGCGACCGCGACGCTGGCGGCGGTCGTCTTCGGCGACGATGCCGGCCGCGTCACCGAGCTCTACCTGCTGCTCCCGCTGGCCGTCGGCGCGGCGCTGCTCGGCCGCCGCCATGCCGCTGTCGCCGCCACGGCCGCCGTCAGCGCGATCGGCGTGGCCGCGACGTTCGCCGGCCGCGGCCCGGTGGCGAGCGATGACGTTCTCGAGAGCCTGGCGACGCTCGACGGATTCCTGGCGACCTTCGCGCTGGCCGGGCTGGTGCTGTCGGCGGTCGAAACCGGCAGACGGCTCGCCGAGGCGCGCAGCAGGCGCCTGCACGACCAGCTCAGCGCCGCGCAGCAGGCCGAGGCGATCGGTCAGCTGGCGGACGGCGCTGCGCATGACTTCACCAACCTGCTGCTCGCCGTGCGCGGCTACGGCGAGCTGGCGCGCGACCGGATCCGGCGCGGCGATGGCGGCGCCGAGGAGCACCTCGACGAGCTGCTGCATGTCACCGACCGCGCCGCGGAGCTGACCCGTGGGCTGCTGGTGCTCGGGCGGCCGGCGCCGGGGCCGCCGGCCGTCGTCGATCTGGCGGACGTCGTCCGCGACGCGACCCGCATCCTGCCGCCGCTGGTCGGCGACCGCGTCGCCATCCGTGCGACCGTGCCGGACGAACCGGTGGTCGTCGAGGCCCATCGCAGCCAGCTCGAGCGGGTCGTCATCAACCTCGCGGTCAACGGCGGCGACGCGATGCCCGACGGTGGGCCGCTGGAGATCGCCGTCGGCAGCACGATCGACTCGACCACCGGCGAGCCCCAGGCCGTGCTGACGGTGACGGACGCCGGCCTGGGCATGGATGCCGGCACCAGCGACCGGATCTTCGACCCCTACTTCACGACCAAGGGCGAGCGCGGCACCGGCCTCGGCCTGGCCACCGTGCAGCGGATCGTCGGCCAGCTCGGCGGCCGCGTCTCGGTGCGCTCGCACCCCGGCGAGGGCTCGTCGTTCTCGGTTCACCTGCCCGAAGCAGCCTGACCGCGTTACGGTTCGGGCATGTCCGACTTCGTGTTCTACGGTGACACCGAGCGGTCGCCGGCGATGCGCCACGAGCTGCCGGTCACGATCGGCGACGCGTTCCTGCTGGCGATCGTCGACGGCCGGCTGCACCTCAGCATCAGCAGCCTGGAGAGCAGCCGTGTGGCGGCCGCGATGCCGGACGCCGTGCAGCACGACTTCTTCGACCTGGGCTTCCTGGAGCTCCGAGAGCAGGGGCTCTCGATGCACGAGGCCGACCTCGAGCTGGCATCGCGCGCCGCGGCGGCGATGGGCCTCCGCGAGGCGATCGCCGACCCGGATATGCCGGTCGCGATCGCCGACCGCCTGCGTGCCGACGGGCTCACGCTGCACCTCGACTATGAGGCCGTGGCCGGCCGGCGGCGCGCGAAGTCGCCCGCGGAGCTTGCGGGAATCCGCCGCGCACAGACCGCGGCCGAGGCCGGCCTGGCCGCCGCGGCCGCCGTGCTCCGCGAGGCCGAACGCGACGGCGACCGGCTGATGGCCGGCGACGAGCCGCTGACCGCCGAGGCGGTGCGCGCGGCGCTCCGCGACGCCTGTCGCGCCAACGGCGCACCCGCACCGGCCGACGTGATCGTCGCGTCGGTCTGGCAGGGGTTCGGCCACGAGCCGGGCTCCGGCCCGCTGCCCGCCGACCTGCCGATCGTGATCGACGTCTGGCCGCAGGACGACGAATCCGGATGCAACGCCGACATGACGCGGACGTTCGTCGTCGGGGAGATCTCCGACGAGGTGCGGGTGCTGGAGGATCTGGTGCGTACGGCGCTGGAGCGTGCGCGAGAGGCGGTGCGCCCGGGCATCACCGGCATCGAGCTGCACGCGCTGGCCTGTGACGTGTTCGAGGCCGCCGGGCACCGCACGCAGCGCACGGGGCCGGGAGAGGACGAGGACGCCGGCTTCCAGTTCTCACTCGGACACGGCGTCGGGCTGTCCGTCCACGAGGACCCGCCGCTCGGCCTGGCCGGGCAAAGCCCGCTGGTCGCCGGCGATGTGATCGCGCTGGAGCCCGGCCTGTGGGTTCCGGGGCTGGGCGAGGTGCGGCTCGAGGACCTGCTGCTGGTCACCGAGGACGGCAGCGAGACGCTGACCGACTACCCGTACGACCTGACGCCTTCGTGACGGAGCTGATCAGACACGACCTCGGCGAGCTCGCCTTCAGCCCCACCGCCGCGCTGTTCGAAGGCGGGCCGGCGGCCGGTGTGGGGATCTCGATCTTCGTCGTCCGCACTCCGCCCGGCGGGGGCGTCGACCTGCACGTCCATCCGTACTCCGAAACGTTCGTGCTGATCGAAGGCCGCGGCCGGTGGACGGCCGGCGATCAGGTGGCCGACCTGGGGCCCGACGAGATCCTGGTCGTGCCGCCGAACACGCCGCACGGCTTCCGCAACACCGGCGAGACGCCCCTGCTGCTGTTCTCGGTGCACGAGTCGGGCACGCTGGAGCAGACGTTCCTGGGCGCCGAGCCCGCCTAGATGGTGAGCACGGCCAGCACGCTCTCCTCGAGCGCGTCCAGGTCGTAACCGCCCTCCAGGACGAACACCTGGCCGGAGCCGATGTCGGCGACCGACTCGGTCATCCGCGCGAACGCGCCGGACGTCAGCCCCAGGGAGCACAGCGGGTCGTCCCGGTGTGCGTCGAACCCCGCGGAGACGATCAGCAGGTCGGGTGCGAACGACCGCACGGCAGGCAACGCGACCTGGTCGAACAGCTCCAGGTAGTCGGCCTCGCCGATCCCGGCCGGCACGGGGACGTTGACGGTGGCGCCCTCGGCGGCGCCGGCGCCGCGCTGATCGGCAGACCCGGTGCCGGGGTAGAACGGCCACTGGTGGAGGCTGACGTAGAGCACCGACGGGTCGTCGTAGAAGATAGCCTGGGTGCCGTTGCCGTGGTGGGCGTCCCAGTCGAGGATCGCCACCCGGGCGGCCGAACTGCGGCGGGCGTGGGCCGCGGCGACGGCCGCGTGGTTGATCAGGCAGAACCCCATCGCCCTCGCCCGCTCGGCATGGTGCCCGGGCGGGCGGCCGCCGCAGAAGGCGCGCTCGATCTCGCCGTCGATCACGGCGTCGACGGCCGCCAGGGCGGCCCCGGACGCCAGCGCGGCGGCCCGGAAGCTGGCGTCGTTGACGGCCGTGTCGGGGTCAAGGTGGCCGCCTCCGGCCGCCGCCAGCCGCTCGACGGCGGACAGGTACGCGGCGTCGTGCACCTGCTCGAGGTCGCCCCTCGGCGCCTCCACGGCCGATTCGACGGGCGCCCCGGCGGCCGCCACCGCCCGCTCGACGGCGGCGTATCGGGCGGGCCGTTCCGGGTGGCCGTACCCCGGGTCGTGACGCTCGAACAGGGGGTGCATGTAACAGCGCATCAGGCGAGTTTGTGACGCCGCCGATTGGGGTAACGATCCAAAGATCCGTTGGTATTCGCCGGAAAATAGGGCGAAGTTAACGGCACCTTAACATTCGCGGCCCAAAATGACGGGTCGAATTCGGCATAATAGTGCCTGAGCCCGTGCCCAGCTTGTAACAGCCGAGGAGCCGTTCATGTATCGATTCAGCCGCGCCATCTTCGTTGAGATCAAGGATCTGGTCGACCCGCACCCGGATACGATCAGCGTTCCCGAAGCGAAGCGGCACGTGCTGACGTCGTGCGAGGCAACCATCGAGCGGTTGGCCCGCGACCCGCACTACTTCGCGCGCCCCAGCCAGAGCCTGTTCCAGGAAGTCCGGCACCTGTTCTCGATCTCGAACCAAGCCCGCGTGTACGGGTCGATCGACCGCCACATCCACAACGCGGTCACGTACATCCTCGAGGAGATCGAGCGCTCGGGCGAGGGCGTCGCCGTCTGCAAGGCGACGACGCGCAAGGGCAAGCCGTGCCAGCGCACCCCGCTGCCCAGCCGCGACTACTGCCCGTCGCACCAGCATCTCGAGGAGCGCCCGGTCAGCTCCTCCTCCGCCGTCGCGGCGTAGCTCAGCCGTCGAGCAGCGTCAGCTGTACGTGACGCTCGAAGCCTGAGACGCCGACGCCGATCAGCCGCAGCGCGTCGGGCCGGTCGTCCAGCGCGCGGTCGAGCAGCGCGCACGCCAGTGTCCCGATCCGCTCCGCGTCGTCGAAGCCGACCGCCGCGCTCTGCGACCGCGTGACGATCGAGAAGTCGGGATAGCGGAGCTTCGTGGTGACCGTCCGCGCGACCATCTCCTTGCGGCGCAGCGCCTCCGCCAGCTCCACGGCCATCGGGCGCAGCCGGTCGTGCAGCTCGCCGCGGTCGTGGAGGTCACGCTCGAACGTCTCCTCCACCGACATCGAGACCGCCTCCGACGGCTCGCCGGAGACGATGCGCGGGTCGATCCCCCGGGCGCGGTCGCGCAGCTCCTCCCCCACCTTCCCGGGCATCAGCTCGCGCAGCCGGTTGTCGTCCAGCGACGCCAGGGCGCCGATCGTCTGGATGCCGGCGTCGCGGAGCCGGCGCTCGCTCTTGGGGCCGACGCCGGGCAGCTTGCGCACGTCGAGCGGCGCCAGGAACGCTGCCTCCTCGCCCGACGGGACGTACATGATGCCGCCCGGCTTGCGCATGTCCGACGCGATCTTGGCGACCACCTTGCATGAGGCGACGCCGAGCGAGGACGACAGCCGCACCTGCGTGCGGATCGCCTGCTGGATGCGCGCCGCCTCCTCCGGCGGGTCGCCGTCGGGCAGCACCAGATACCCCTCGTCGATGCCGATCTGCTCGACCACCGGCGCCAGCTCGCCGACCAGCCCCCAGACGCGACGCGACCAGTCGCGGTACTCGCGGTGGTCGGGCCGGACGAAGACGACGTCG
>DATLLN010000006.1:0-6890 GCA_035537835.1 Gaiellales bacterium | reverse complement strand
CGCCCGGCGTCGACGACGAGGCCGAGCTCGACCGGATCAACACCGACCTCGTCGAGCGGGTCAACGCGACCGGGACGGCGTTCGTCTCGCACACGCAGGTCGGCGGCCGCTACGCGGCGCGAATGGCGATCGGCAACGTCGCCTCTCGGCCCGAGCACGTGCGCCGCGCCTGGGAAGCGCTGAACGGCTAGCTGGGCAGGCCGTCAGGCCCGAGCACGACGGCGACACCGGTCGTCGCCGTCGACGGCACGCCGGTCGCCGAGGCGAGCGGCACCGGAGTTGGCAGCCCCAGCTTCTTGGCGACCACCTGCGCCTCGGCCTGGTGGCCGGGCGCGTAGACCACCGTCGTCGCGGTGGTCTCGGTGCCGGCGTCGCCGGTGACCCCGGTGTGCCAGCCCGCACCGCTCATGGTGGTCGAGGCGGCGGCGGCCGCGCCGCTGATGCCCGATCCGTTCAGCACGTCCACCGTGATGGTGTTCCAGGCGGGCGCCTTCGGCTTGTTCTTGCTGCCGCCGTTGGTGTTGTTCGGGGTGCCGGAGCTGTTGGGCGACGTCGAGCTCTTCGACGGCTTGGTCGTCGGGGTCGCCGACGAGGTGCCGCTGCCAGGTCCGGCGACCGAGAACGCCCAGATCAGGCCGAGCAGCGCCACGGCGAAGCCGCCCACGGCGAGGATCCGCGTGTTCACGCCGCGGGGCATCTTGGTCGGGATCCCCTGCGACTCGAGCCGCCTGGCGAACCAGTCCTCGAGGTGGGTGTCATCGTCGGCTTGATCGGGCGCAACCTCGCGGTCGCGCTCACGTCTGGTCTCGACACGTGCCATTACCAGGGGAAACGATACCCGAGATATCGAGGGGTCTGACGGATACGATGCCGCGGATGGCGCTCGAGGCAATCGACCGGTGGGTGGCCGAAGGCCGCGCAGACGCCATTGCTGGAGCCGTTCTCGACCGCCATGGCACGGTCGTCGAGCGCCGGTTTGCGGGCGCCGCCGGCGAGCGTTCGCTGTTCGCCCTGGCGTCGCTGACGAAGCCCGTGGTCGCGCTCGCGGCCCTCGTCGCCGTCGAGGAGGGCGTGCTCGAGCTGGATGCGCCGGCGTGCGATCTGCTGCCCGCGCTGGACGACGCCGACCGCCGGTCGATCACGCTCCGCCACCTGCTGTCACATGCCTCCGGCCTGCCCGAATCGGTGCGCGGGACGCCGCCGCTCGAGATCGAGCTCAAGTACCCGCCCGGCACGCGCCGGGCGTACTCGAACGAGGGCTACCACCTGATCGGGCTGCTGCTCGAGGCGGCGACCGAGATGCCGTTCCAGCGCTACATCACCGATGCCGTGATCCGGCCGCTGGGCATGGACGCATTCCTGCCGCTGCCGGAGGCCGAGCAGCGGCGGGCGCTCGAGGTGCGCGACCCCGGCCTGTCGTCGCCCGGGGTGCCGCTGTTCAACGCGCCGCAGTGGCGTCGCAGAGGCAACGCCGCGGGCGGGATGTTCGCGTCCCTGGACGCGTATGCGCGCATCGTCGCGCTGCTGCTGGGAGGCGGCGCGCCGCTGCTGCACCGCGACACCTGGTCGGAGCTGGCGTCGGTGCAGTTCCCTGGCATCCCGGGCGGCCTCGAGTCGTTCCCCAAGCTGCACTGCCCCGACTGGGGAACCGGCGTGAACATCCGCGGCACCGGCGGGCCGCACTGGGCGGGCGACGCCGTGTCGGAGTCGACGCTCTCGCACTTCGGGGCCAGCGGGACGCTGATGTGGGCCGACCTGGAGCGGGGGCTGGGCCTCGTCTGCCTGGCCAACCGCGGCACCTACTCCGGCTGGATGCTCGCCGAGGGTGGATGGACGGAGCTCTCCGGGGAGGTGATCGCCGAGCATGGCGCACCGGGATGACTGGATTCACTGCCCGCGCTGCGGCGCGCCGCTCGTCCACGGCGCCGAGCTGCACTGCCCGGCGTGCGGCCTGGTCATCTACGACAACCCTGCGCCGACGGCCAGCGCACTGGTGCTCCGCGACGGCCGGGTGATGCTGACGCGCCGCGCGCGGCCGCCGCAGGAGGGAATGTGGGACCTGCCGGGCGGGTTCGTCGAGCCGCTCGAGCTGCCCGAGGACGCCGTCGTCCGCGAGCTGCGCGAGGAGACCGGGCTCGACATCCGCATCGAGCGGCTGCTGGGCTTCTTCCTCGACACCTACGGCGACGGCGGCGTGCCGACGCTGAACGTGTACTTCACAGCCTCGGTCGAAGGCGGCGCCGAGGCCCCGGCCGACGACGTCAGCGAGATCGGCTGGTTCCCGCTGGACGGCGTGCCGATGGCCGAGATTGCCTTTCCCAACGGGCGTCAGGCGATCGAGCAGCTGCAATCGTCACAGAAGTCGTAAAGCACGGGCCACCTGCGGCCGATTACTGAAGCATCGGAAACCCTTGTAGCTCAGGGTACGAGCTCGAGGGCAAAGGCTTCATTTCCGGGGAGACCCCGCCCGGAGGAGATCATCGAGATGGACGAGCTGCAGGAAAAGCATGTCGAGATCGACGAGCGCTGGCTCGCCGAATGGTTCGAGTTCGGATTCGCCGAGCTCGGCTCCTACCTCGCCAAGTACGCCGCGTTCGACGACTACTGCCACCGTCACGAGTTGGACTAGCCCCGCCGGGCGCCGCGTAGAATCCAGCGGCGTGCCCGGATTCAGCCCCGTCGACAAGCAGCCTGACCACGTCGCGCTCGAACATCGCACGCTCGAGCGGTGGAAGGCCGAGCGCAGCTTCGAGCGCCTGAGGGACGCCAACCGCGGCGCCGAGCAGCGGTACTCGTTCTTCGACGGCCCGATCACGGCGAACAACCCGATGGGCGTGCATCACGCCTGGGGACGCACGCTGAAGGACGTCTGGCAGCGCTACCACGCGATGCTGGGCGAGGATCAGCGCTACCAGAACGGCTTCGACTGCCAGGGCCTGTGGGTCGAGGTCGAGGTCGAGAAGGCGCTGGGGCTCAACTCCAAGCGGGAGATCGAGGAGTACGGCCTCGACCGCTTCGCCCGAGCCTGCCGCGACCGGGTCGCCAAGTACGCGCAGGTGCAGACCGACCAGTCGATCCGCCTCGGTCAGTGGATGGACTGGGAGCGCAGCTACTTCACGATGACCGACACGAACATCTCGTACATCTGGGGCTTCCTGAAGACGTGCCAGGAACGCGACTGGCTGTACAAGGGCCACCGGTCGATGCCCTGGTGCCCGCGCTGCGGCACGTCGCTGTCGCAGCACGAGCTGATCGATTCCTACAAGGAGATCACCCACCCCTCGCTGTTCGTGCGGTTCCCGCTGGTCGGGCGCGAACACGAGGAGCTGGTCGTGTGGACGACGACCCCCTGGACGCTGCCTGCGAACGTCGCGGCGGCGGTGCTGCCCGACGCGGACTACGCGCGGGTGCAGACCGGGGCCGGGATCGCCTACGTGGCGCAGAGCCGGCTCGACCACGTGCCGCTGAAGGGCAAGGTGGTGGGGACGGTCAAGGGCTCCGAGCTGGTCGGGCTGACGTATACCGGGCCGTTCGACGACCTGGCCGCGCAGGAGGGAGTCGAGCACCGGATCGTCGCCTGGGACGAGGTCTCGATGGAGGAGGGCACGGGTATCGTCCATATCGCGCCGGGCTGCGGTGCGGAGGACTTCGAGCTGGGCCGCCGCGAGGGGCTGGCGACGATCGTGCCGGTCGACGAGTCGGGCGCGTTCTACGACGGGTTCGGCTGGCTGCACGGCCGTCACACCGCGGACGCGGCGCAGCAGATCGTCGAGGATCTCGGCCAGCGCGGCCGGCTGGTCGACGCCGGCGAGCTCACCCACCGCTACCCCGTCTGCTGGCGCTGCGGCACGGAGCTGATCTACCGGCTGGTCGACGAGTGGTTCATCCGCTGCGACCAGCTGCGCCAGCCGATGATGGACGCCGCCCGGCGGGTGGAGTGGACGCCGGCGCAGTACGGCAAGCGGATGGAGGACTGGCTGCGCAACATGGGCGACTGGTGCATCAGCCGCAAGCGCTACTGGGGCCTGCCGCTGCCGTTCTACTTCTGCCCGGACGGCCACATGACCGTGGTCGGCTCGCGCGAGGAGCTGGCCGAGCGTGCGCTGCGTGGCCTCGATGCGGTCGAGGAGCTACACCGCCCGTGGATCGACGAGGTGGTGATCGGCTGCCCCGAGTGCGGCGCCGAGGCCCAGCGGCTGCCCGACGTCGGCGACTGCTGGCTGGACGCCGGGATCATCCCGTTCTCGACGCTGGGCTGGCAGAACGACACCTTCGTCGAGCGCGGCTACGCCGCCGGCGCCGGCGAGGGCCTGACGATCGCCGACCTGCCGACGCACGAGGACTGGGAGCGCTGGTTCCCGGCCGACTGGGTCACCGAGATGCGCGAGCAGATCCGCCTGTGGTTCTACTCGATGCTGTTCATGAGCGTCGCCCTGACGGGCGACACGCCGTACCGGCGGGTGTTGTCTCACGAGAAGGTGAACGACGAGACCGGCCGCCCGATGCACAAGTCGTGGGGCAACGCGATCTGGTTCGACGACGCTGTGGAGTCGATGGGCGCCGACGTCATGCGCTGGATGTACGCGAACCAGACGCCGGGTCAGAACCTGAGCTTCGGCTACGGGCCGGCCGATCAGGTGAAGCGGCGGCTGCTCACGCTGTGGAACAGCTATGCGTTCTTCGTCACCTACGCGCGGATCGACGACTACCGGCCGTCGTACGGGATGCTCGCGTCCGGCCCCGAGGGCGACGCGCTGCAGCCGCTCGACCGCTGGCTTCTGGCGCGGACGCAGCAGATGGTCGAGGAGTGCCGCGCCGCGCTCGACGCGTACGACTCGCCGCGGCTGGTGCGCGCCGTCGAGGCGCACATCGACGATCTCTCGACGTGGTACGTCAGGCTCTCCCGCGGGCGTTTCTGGAAGAACGCGGACGACGCCGGCAAGCGGGCGGCGTACGACACGCTGTGGTACGCGCTGGTGCAGCTGAGCCGCGCCGTGGCGCCGGTGATGCCGTTCCTGGCCGACGAGCTGTGGCAGAACCTGGTGCGCGGCGTGTGCGAGGACGCGCCGGACTGCGTGCACCACTCGGGCTACCCGTCCGTGCACCCGACGCTGGCGGATGACGCGCTGGTCGCCGAGATGGACAACGTGCGCATCGTCGTCGAGCTGGGCCGCCGCGCCCGGGATGCGGCGTCGGTCAACCTGCGCCAGCCGCTCGGGTCGCTGGCCGTCGCGACCGACGATCCGGAGCGGCGCGCGAGGATCGAGCGCCACGCCGGGCTGATCGCGGCCGAGCTGGCGGTCAAGGAAGTGCGCGCGGCGACGTCGGCGGAGGAGTTCGCCGAGGCGTCCGTAATGCCGCTGCTCAAGGTGCTCGGCCCGAAGTACGGCCGTGACCTGGGGATGATCCAGGGCCTGCTGCGCGAGGGCGAGTTCCACATCGACGGCGATCGCGTCGAGGTCGGCGACTGGGTGCTCGAGCCCGGCGAGTACGAGCTGCGGACGAAGGCCCGCGAGGGTTTCTCGGTGCTCGACGACCACGGGTACGTGGTGGCGCTCGACACCGAGATCACGCCTGAGCTGGCGCTCGAGGGGGCCGCCCGCGACGTCATCCGCCGCATCAACATGATGCGCAAGGACGCCGGCCTCGAGGTCACCGACCGCATCCGGCTGACCTATCCCCGCGACGACGGCCTGGCCGAGGCCTTCGCGGCGCACGGCGACTGGATCGCCAGCGAGACGCTCGCCGTCGCCGTCGAGCCCGGCGCCGAGCTCGCCATCGCGCGCGCCTGACGGCCGCCGGTGTAACAACGGGGTCAGACCCCGTTTTTTCAGCCTGCGCCGAGTGACCACCGCTTTGTTCGGCTCGCGAGTATGCAACAACGGGGTCTGACCCCTTTGTTGCGTGGGCTGCCAAATGACCGCCGCTCGATTGGCCAAATGGCATCGCGTCGCGGGGGCTTCATTCACGCTGCGCTGAGTGACCATCGGTTTATTCGGCTCGCGAGCGCGTGGTGTAACAAAGGGGTCTGACCCCGTTGTTACAGTGCGGCGATGCGATTGCTGGTCCTCGGGGGGACGGTGTTCCTCGGCAAGCATGTGGTCGAGTCTGCGCTCGGACGGGGGCACGAGGTCACGCTGTTCAACCGCGGGCAGACGCATACGGATCGCTTCCCGGCGATCGAGAAGCTGGTCGGCGACCGCGACGGCGGGCTCGACGTGCTGGTCGGACGGGAGTTCGACGCGGTGGTCGACACCAGCGGCTACCTGCCGCGCATCGTCTCGGCATCGGCGGAGCTGCTCAAGGACTCGGTGAACCGCTACCTGTTCGTCTCCAGCGTCTCGGTGTACGACGGCGCGCGCCTAACCGCCGTCAACGAGCAGACCCCGGTGGCGACGATCGACGACCCGACGGTCGAGGAGATCGACGGCGACACGTACGGCCCGCTCAAGGCGCTGTGCGAACAGGCGGTCGAGCGCGCGCTGCCCGGCCGCACCATGGTCGTCCGTCCCGGCCTGATCGTCGGCCCCGACGACCCGACCGACCGCTTCACGTACTGGCCGGTACGGATGGCCAGCGGCGGCGACGTGGTCTGCGCGGAGCCGCGCGACCAGCCCTGCCAGGTGATCGACGTCCGCGACCTGGCCGGCTGGATGGTCACGTTGCTGGAGAACGGGACGACCGGCGTCCTCAACGGCGTCGGCCCTGCGACGCCGGCGACCCTCGGCTCGACCATCGAGACGTGCGCCGACGTGGCGGGCAGCTCGCCGTCGCTGCACTGGATCGACGGCCAGTTCCTGATCGATCAGGGCGTCGAGCCGTGGAGCGACCTCCCGATGTGGCTCGGCCCCGACCCTGCCGAGCACTGGCTCGACTGCACTGACCCCGCC
>DATLLN010000005.1:0-8861 GCA_035537835.1 Gaiellales bacterium | reverse complement strand
ACCTGGTCGGTGCGCCGCAGCGCGGCCTCCACGGCGTCGTACGCCTTCCGGTCGCCCGACGTCCGCTCGCGCAGCTGCAGGTTCAGCATCGCCTGGTCGAGCACGCCGCGGTCGGCGACGTATTCGGCCCGCCCGTCGGGTCCGATCAGCACGTACGCGGTCTGCGACGAGCGCATTGCCGCGGCGGCCGTACGAGCGTCGTCGGCCGCGATCAGCCGCGGCGTCAGCGACTGGTCGATGGCAGCCGACGTGTCCGTCATCCGT
The DNA here is from genome assembly GCA_035537835.1 of Gaiellales bacterium. Lineage (GTDB taxonomy): Bacteria > Actinomycetota > Thermoleophilia > Gaiellales > JAICJC01 > DATLLN01. Next base: position 8,597 of record DATLLN010000005.1, on the reverse strand, counting down.
GCGATCGACCACCACGAGACGGCGACGATCAGCACGATCATCACGACGACACAGCCGAAGCCGGCGCCCAGCTTCCAGGCAAGCGACCCAGCAACACGCTTCCCACAGACGCCTCCGGATAGGGGTGGCACGGTAATCGGACGAAGCCGGGCCGGATTGAGCGCGGCTAGGCGCGGGCGCGGGTGCGCGGCACGGTGATCACGACCAGCACCGCAGCGACGGCGACCGCCGTCAGGAACTGGCCGAACCAGCCGAGGTCGAGCCAGTCGTTCGCGATCACGCCGCCGAGCACCGCTCCGGCGATGCCGTAGAGCACGGTCGCCGCCAGCCCGATGTCACGCCGCCCCGACACGAACAGCCGTCCGAGGCCGCCGATCACGAGACCGACGACCGCGTACCAGAGCATCGTCCAGAACACGGCGAGCGCGAAGCCGAGCGCACCGAAGCCGAACGCCAGAAAGAGGATCACCAGAATCAGGGCGATCAGCGCAGCGGTCATGACAACAGCATAGCCGTGGGCTCGCCGTACGATCCCCGGCATGCCTGCGAATCCTGTCGGCCGCTTCGCGCCGAGTCCGAGCGGCGCGATGCACCTGGGCAACGCCCGCACCGCGCTGCTGGCCTGGCTCGACGTCCGGGCGCGCGGGGGTCGCATGCTGCTGCGGATCGAGGATCTCGACCGCGACCGCTGCCGCCCCGGGTTCGCGGACGGGCTCCGGCACGATCTCGAGTGGCTGGGCCTCGGCTGGGACGCCGAGGTGCCTGCCCAATCGACGCGGGATGCGGCATATGACGCCGCGATCGCACGGCTGCGAGCAGACGGCCGGATCTTCGAGTGCTTCTGCACGCGACGCGAGCTGCGCGAGGCCTCGGCGCCGCACGGCGCGTCCGACGAGACGCCGCGCTGCGCGGCGGGCTGCCACGACCTGGACCAGGCGGACCGGGACGCGCTTCGGGCCCAGGGGCGAACGGCGTCGCTGCGGATCGAGACTCCCCCTCCCGACCCGCCGGTGGTCGACCGGCTTGCCGGCGAGGTCGCCGCGGGCGCAGGCTCCGAGGTCGTCGTCCGCCGCAGCGACGGGCTCTACGCGTACCACCTCGCGGTGGTGGTGGACGACGCAGCGGACGGCGTGACCGACGTGTGCCGGGGCGACGACCTGCTGCCGGCCACGGGTCCGCAGGCGGGGCTGCAGGCGCTGCTTGGCCTGCCGCGACCAGCCTACGCGCACGTGCCGCTGGTGCTCGGTCCGGATGGAGCACGCCTGAGCAAGCGCCATGGCGCGGTGGCGATCGCCGATCTGCGCGACGCTGGGATCCGGCCGGGGGAGATCTGCGGTGCGCTCGCCCGGTCGGCCGGGGTCGCGGCGTCGAGCGCGGTCATGCCCGCGCAGCTGGTCGAGAGCTTCGCCCTCGAGCAGATCGAGCGGCGACCAGCGACGCTGCCGGGGCTGGTGCCCGGTGGCTAGAAGATCGCGCCGCGCAGGACGACGGTCGTTGCTGCGATCAGCGCAGCCGACGGCACGACGGCCGACGCCCAGGAGACGGGCAAGCGAGCTTCGCCGTCCTCCCAGTCGAACTCGCGCACGACGTCGGGGGCGGCGTCGAGCGACCACGTGAAGACGTCGCCCTCGCGATCGAGGGTACGGGGGGTGTACATGGGTGTTGCCTCCGCTGGGACGGGGGTGAGGAGCGTGCGGGCGGGGAGCCACCGCCCACATCAAGTGTCCGTCGCCCCGCCGCCGCAGGCACTCCCCCGGCAGGGGGATTTGGCGCGCCGGCCGCGATCGTGTTCTACCGTGCAGCGTTGTGATGCGCTCGGCCACAACCTTCACGCGGCTCGCCGCACTGGCGCTTGTTGCCGGCACGGCGGGCGCCGCGGCACCTCCCGTCGAGGCAGCGTTCCCCGGAGGCAACGGCAAGATCGCGCTGGCTCGATTCTACGCTCCAGGCACGCCCTCGACGTCGATCTTCACGGTCAATCCGGCGGGCGGAACCCCGGCCGTGCTGATCCGCAACGGCCGCTTGAACTTCGACCCGGCGTGGTCGGCGAACGGCAACGACCTGGCGTTCGACTCGTGTCCGAGCACCAGCAACTGCAACATCTTCACCGCACGGGCCGACGGCACCGGCGTCACCCGGATCACCAACAATCCGTACTTCGAGGAGTTCCCGCGGTGGGGGCCCGATGGCGACCGCATCGTCTTCATGCGCCGCGTCGCCGGGAACATGGACATCTACGTCAAGCACCTCGGCTCGGGCAACGTCACCCGGCTGACCGACTCGCGAGCCTTCGACGAGTTCCCTGAGTTCTCGCCGGACGGGACGACCGTTGCCTTTGGCAGCAACCGGTCCGGGAGCTACGACATCTGGACGAAGAACGTGCAGACGGGGCAGCTGACGCGGATCACGACCGATCCGCACGCCGACTCGTACCCCTCGTTCTCGCCGGACGGCTCGAAGATCGCGTTCCAGTCGACCCGCGGCGGCAACCTCGACATCTGGGTCAAGGATCTGTCGTCCGGTCAGACGACGCAGGTGACGCGAAGCAGCGTGGGCGAGCGCTACCCGACGTGGTCGCCGGACGGCGCGCGGATCGCCTTCACCCGCACCCAGAACGGCACCGCCAACGTGTGGACGGTCAACGTCACCACGCGGACGTTCGTGCAGGTCACGTCGACGACCAGCAAGCTGGGGTACGTCACCCCGGCGTGGCAGCCGACCTAGCGGGCTCAGCTCTCGGTCGGCGCCTCGGCCAGCGAGGTCTGGACAACCCGGCGGAGCGTCTCCACCGCCGTGGAGTCCAGCCGCTCCCACTCGCAGCCGTAGATCGTCGTCCGCGCGGTCTCGCCGGGCCGCGAGCAGCGGATGGCGACATCCGCCTCGAGCCTGCCCACCAGCAGCAGCCGCCCGGTGACGGTCAGCTGCTCGCCGATCGAGAACGGCTCGGCGCTGGCGATCGCACAGCCGGTCTCGGACACGACGTCGACTCGCCGCGGAACTGGCGCTGGGAGATCAGCTCGGAGGCGTAGTGCGCCGTGATCGTCAGCGCACCGCCGACCTGGGCCCGGGGCGTGCGGCGCCGTTCCGGGTAGATGCTGGACGACGTGATCCGCAGCTCCGCCTCGTCCACTGCCGGGCCGACCTGGCGGACGGCGTCGACCTCGAACGTCAGCGTCCAGGGGACGCCGGGCTCCGTCTCCACCTGGCCGGTCAGCGTCAGTCCGGGCTCGAGCATCATCCGCGGCGCGGAGACGCGCACCCATTCGCGCGCCGACCAGCGGCGAACGAGCGAGACGACCACGCCCTCGTCATCGACCAGATCGGCGCGGCCGCCCGAGAACAGCCGCTCGGCCAGCTGCTCGTCCGAGAGATTCATGCTGCGAACTCTAAGGGACCGGTTAGACGGACGCACGCCCGCAGACCGCTCCCGAACTATCCTCCCGCCCCGTGACGGAACCGATCGTCGAGGCGACGGGGGTGACGAAGAGCTTCGGCGCGGTCGAGGCGCTTCGCGACGTCAGCGTGTCGATGACCGACCGGGCGATCGGCCTGCTCGGCGCGAACGGCGCCGGCAAGTCGACGCTGATGCGGGTGATGCTCGGTCTCGTCCGGCCGGACGCCGGCAGCATCCGGGTACTAGGTCTGGACGCCGCCCGGCAGTCCTGGGACGTGCGCCGGCGCCTGGGCTACATGCCCGAGCACGACTGCCTGCCGCTGGGCATGACGGCTGCGGACTTCGTCGTCCACATGGCCGAGCTGCGCGGGCTGCCCCACCGGACGGCTGTGCTGCGCGGCTCCGAGGTGCTGTTCCACGTCGGCCTTGAGGAGGAGCGCTCGCGCCTGATCAGCACGTTCTCGGTGGGCATGCGCCAGCGCACGAACCTGGCGCAGGCGATCGTCCACTCGCCGCGGCTGGTGATCCTGGATGAGCCGACCAACGGCCTGGACCCGGCGGGACGCGACGAGATGCTGCACCTGGTGCGCCGGCTGTCGACCGAGCTGGGGATCTCGGTGATCATGTCGTCGCACGTGCTCGAGGACATCGCCCGCACCTGCGACTCGGTGGTCGTGCTGCGCGAGGGCCAGGTGGCCGTGACACGGCCGATCGAGACCGAGGGACGGGATGCGACGGTGTCGCTGCACGTGCGCGTCTCGGGAGAGATCGCGGCCTTCACGGCGGCGATCGGCCGCCGCGGCGCGAGCGTCGAGGACGCCGGGGAGGACGTGCTGGTGATCTCCGGCCCGGAGCCCGGCGGACTGCCGGACGCTGTCCGCGACGCCGCCGCCGAGAGCGGCGCCGGCCTGCGCGAGATGCGGCCGGCCGGGCCGTCGCTCGAGGACAGCCTGCTGGAGGCGATGACGTGAGCACCGAGACCCGCGTCCACGACGTCCGGTTCACACGGTTCGAGGGCGAGCTCGACGGCGAGGGCGCCGCCATCATCTCGCTGGCCCGCTGGAGCGCCCTGCGGTCGATGGGCGCACGGCGCAGCTGGAAGGTCAAGCTGATCCCGATCGCGCTGACGCTGATCGCGTTTGCGCCGGCGATCGTCGTCCTCGGCCTGCGGGCGCTGTTCTCGACCCGCGTCCAGATCAACATCGAGACGGCGCTGCCCTATCGCGACTACGCCGGCATGATCGGGCTGGTGATCACTCTGTTTGCTGCGGTGACGACGCCGGAGCTGCTCTGTCCCGACCGGCGCGATCGGGTGCTGACGCTGTACTTCTCGACGGCGCTGACCCGCGGCCAGTACGTGTTCGGCAAGGTGCTGGCGGCGATCGTCCCGCTGCTCCTGCTGACGCTGGTGCCGATGTGGTTCCTGTACGCGGGCAACGTGCTGTTCGCCGTGCATCCGGTCGGCTACGTGCAGGATCACGCGGCCGATGCCCTGCGGATCACCGTCAGCGGCATCGCGCTGGCCGCCTGGTTCGGGTTGGTCGGGCTGGCGGTGGCTTCCCTGACCGGTCGCCGGGCGTTCGCGGTGGGCGGCTACCTGGCGTTGATCACGGTGCCCACGATCATCGGCGGGACGCTGGCGTCGGCGACCGGGACATTCAAGCTCGAGCTGCTCGGCTTCCCCGTGGCGCCGCTGAACCTGGTCGAGGCGCTGTATCCCGACTACCAGGCCGACCTCTCGCCCGCCTGGTGGGTCGGCGACTACTTCCTGGTCGTGGCGGCCAGCCTGGCGCTCGTCATCTGGCGCTACCGGACGGTGGACGTGTGAGCGACGGGACGCAGCCCGCCATCGAGTTCAGCAACGTCTCGCGGTGGTACGGCGACACGGTCGCCCTGGCCGACGTCAGCTTCACGATCGGGCCGGGCGTCACCGGCCTGCTCGGCCACAACGGTGCGGGCAAGTCCACAGCACTCCGCCTCTGCGGCGGCTTCTCGACGCCCAGCGCCGGCTCCGTACGGGTGCTTGGCATGGATCCCCGGCGTACGCCGGACGTCTACCGGCGCCTGGGCATCGTCCCCGACCACAGCCCGCCCTGGCCCTTTCTGACGGCGCGCGAGGTGGTCACGATTTGCGCCCGGCTGCGCGGAATGTCCGATCCGGCGGCCGCCGCCGAGCGGGCGATCACTGAGGTCGACCTGAACGACGTCGCCGACCGCAAGGTCGGCGGGTTCTCACATGGGCTGCGGCAGCGCGTCAAGCTGGCGCAGGCGCTGGCGCACGATCCCGACGTGCTGTTGCTGGACGAGCCGCTGAACGGGCTCGACCCGGCGCACCGCCGGCACGTGGTCGAGCTGCTGCGGACGCTGGGCGAGTCGGGCCGCACGGTGATCGTCTCCTCGCACGTGCTGCACGAGGTGGAGCGGATGGCGCCGCGGGTGCTGGTGCTGGTCAACGGGCGGCTGGTTGCGGAGGGCGAGACCGCGGAGATCCGGCAGCTGATCTCGGACCGGCCGCGGCGGGTGCGCATCACCACCGACGGTGACGGCACCAGCCTGGCGCGTGACCTGGTCGGCGCCGCGGCCGTCTCCGCCATCGAACTCGCTGCGGACGGCTTCACCGTCGACACTGACGACGTCGAGCGGTTCAGCCGGCTGCTGCCGGTGGCCGCCAGGGAGACGTCGACCTCGCTGCGCCGGGTGGAGCCGGTGGGCGACGACCTGGAGAGCGTCTACGCCTACCTCCACGACCGGGCCCGGGGGGCGGCGCGATGAGCCGTCCGATCTACGGCCTGACGATCCGCGCGCTGCTCGGCCAGCGGCGGACGCTGGCGCTCGTCCTGCTCAGCCTCGCCCCGGTGTTCATGGCGCTGGTGTTCTCGCTGGCCGCCGACGCCGACGCCGATCCGCACAACTTCTACTCCCGGCTCGTCCAGCGGTTGTTCATCCCGGTGATCACGGCGTTGGTGGCGCTGATCGTCGGCGTCAGCGCAATCGGCGACGAGCGGGAGGATGGCACCATCCTCTACCTGGCGGCCACGCCGCTGCCGCGGCTGGGGATCGTGGTCGCGAAGATCCTGGCCGCCTGGACGGTGTGCGTCGCACTGCTCGTTCCCAGCGTCGTGGTCTGCGGCCTGCTGGCGCTGACCGGCGATGTGACGTTCGCCCTCCTCTTTTGGCCGGCTCTGGGCGTCGCCCTGGCGGCGCTCGCGTACTGCGCCGTGGGCGGCTGGCTGTCGCTGCAGGTGCGCCGGCCGATCGTGGTCGGGGTGATCTACATCTTGCTCTGGGAAGGCTCGATCGCCACCTACGCGGCGTCCGCCGACCGGCTGTCGATCGCGGCGTACGGCCGCGCGCTGGTAGCCGAGCAGCTGCCCCAGTCGGCCGCCGCGGTCGTCTCGCCGGCGACGGCCGCAATCGTCCTGATCGCGGCGACGGTGGCCGGCGCGCTGCTCGGCGCACGGGCGATGACCCGGGCCGAGCTGCCTTAGGGAACCCGATGCCGGCAGGCGCCGTCTGATGGGTATGCGACGTCTCGCGATCATCGCGGCATTCGCTGCGCTCGCGCTGGCCGGGTGCGGCTCCGCCGCCGGGAGCAGCGCTGATAGCGGCGGCGGGTCGTCGAGCGCGGGCGTGACCGGCATCTCGGGCCTCGTCCAGAGCTTCCCCGGCTCCGACCGCTCATCCCTGGCCCCGCTGCCGCATGCCAAGGTCGGCGTGTACACCAAGGCGTTCGCCGTGGTCGGCCCGCCGCGCGTCGACGAGCCGTCCCCGATCGCCACGACGGCGACCGACGACGCAGGGCGCTTCGAGGTGGACGGGCTCGCGCCCGGCCGCTACTTCGTCGTCGCCGCCACAGCCTCGCACTGGGTGCAGGTCACCGACGGCACCCTGACCAGCGCCTCGTTCGCGGTCTGCCGCGACTGCGCGGTGCCGCTCTAGGCACCGCGAAGCGGCGAGAGAGTCTCGAACTCCCGTCTCTGCGGATGGTCTCCGCAGCGCTCTGCCGGCTGAGCTACCGCCGCGTCGGGCCGAGTATGCGTCGGAGATTCCCCGGAGGTCAAGTCGGCTCGATCACACTGCGGTTCAGGCCGCGGCGCGGAGCTCGACCGGCTGTTCGGCCGGCGCGTCGATCGGCACGATCACGCCGTCCAGCCAGTCCGGCGTGCGCGTCCCCGGCTGGATGTGCGGCCGTCCGTGCTCCTTCACCCAGCGCACGGCGCCGCCGGCGTGGAGTACCCGGTAGGTGATCGAGTAGGGGCGGGCCTCGTTGACGGCGGCGCCGACCTGCTCGTCCACTCGGCCCGAGTCGTCGGGGTGGATGACGCTTGCGTAGGTGCGGACGCGGTTGCCGATGAACTCCGCGGCGGGATGGCCGGTGATCGAGACGATCGAATCGCTCATCAGCTGCATCGTCCAGTCGGCGTCCATCGCGCAGCGGAACACCGCGCCCACCTCGCCGGTCTTGAACTGGCCGACCAGGCCGTCCAGCTCGGCGGCGGCGGTCTCGAGACCGGAGGCGGCATGGGCGATCTCGTTCGTCGACCGGCGCGTGGCCGTGGCCGAGCGCGCCACCTGGTCGGACGAGCTGGCCGAGGTCTCGGCCAGGCCGGCGATCTCGACGATGCCCTCGCGGACGGTTCCCGACTCGGAGCTGATGCGGCCGACGTTGAGTGCGAGCCCGGCCACCAGCTCGGCGACCTCGCCGACGGCTGCGCCGATCATCCCGAACGACTCGCGTGCCTCGCCGACGGCGGAAGCGCTCTCCTCGCTGCGCTGCGACGTCTCCTCGACCACCGAGACGGCGTGCACGGTCTGTTCCTGAATGCGCGCGATCAGCTCGGCGATGGTCGCAGCCGAGCGCTGCGACTCCTCGGCCAGCTTGCGAACCTCGTCGGCGACCACCGCGAAGCCACGTCCCTGCTCGCCGGCGCGTGCGGCCTCGATGGCCGCATTCAGGGCCAGCAGGTTGGTCTGCGAGGCGATGGCGGTGATCGTCTCGACGATGCTGCCGATCCGCTGCGAGTTGGCCGCCAGCTCCTGCATGGTCGCGGTCATCACCACCGCCGATTCGTTGACGGCGTTCATGGCCCGGTGTGCCCGCTCGGCGGTCTCGACGCCGCCGGACGCCAGGCCGCTGGCTCGCTCGGCCTCGGCCGACGCACGCTCGCCGCCACGTGCGGCGACCTCGACGGCGGCGGCCATC
>DATLLN010000004.1:0-2356 GCA_035537835.1 Gaiellales bacterium | reverse complement strand
TGCCCACCGTGGTACTCGACGATCTTCTTGCACAGGGCGAGCCCGATGCCGGTGCCGCCGTAGGCGTCGCGGCCGTGCAGCCGCTGGAAGATGACGAAGACCTTCTCCACGAACTCCTGGGGGATGCCGATGCCGTTGTCCGTGACGCACAGCTGCCAGCGGCCGGCGTCCGCCCGGTCACCGTCGTCCTCACCGTCGATCCGGTCGCACGTGATCCGCACGACGGGTGCGCGGTCGGGGTGGCGGAACTTGATCGCGTTGCCCAGCAGATTCTGCCAGAGCATCGTCAGCAGGGTCGGATCGCCCGTGATCTCGGGGAGCTGCTCGGGCCGCTCGATGCGCGCCCCGGACTCGTCGACGGCGGCGGCGAGGTTGGCCACTGCCTTGTCCAGCGGCTGATCCAGATCGACGCGCACGTGGGCGTCGTTGACCCGGCCGACGCGGGAGAACGCCAGCAGGTCGTTGATGAGGACCTGCATGCGCTTGGCGCCGTCGACGGCGAACGCGATGTACTGGGTGCCCCGTTCGTCGAGCTTGTCGCCGTAACGCTTCTCGAGCAGCTGGCAGAAGGAGGCGACCTTGCGCAGCGGCTCCTGCAGGTCGTGCGAGGCGACGTAGGCGAACTGCTCGAGCTCGGCGTTGGAACGGCGCAGTTCCTCGGCCTGGGCGTCGAGGTCCGCCTTCTGGCTGGCGAGGCGCTGGTGCTGAGTATGGGCGGCCGCGAGCGCGAACACGATGCGTCCGCGCATGGCTTCGACGTCCTGTGCCAGGGCCCGGATGTCCTTCGGGCCCTGGGGGCGGATGTGCTGGTCGAAGTTGCCGTCCGCGACGACGCGCCGCGTCGCCGCGCGCAGGCTGACCAGCGGCATGGCGACGAGGTTGTGCACGAGGATCACCATGAGCAGGCCGGTGAGCAGGAAGCCTGCCACCATCGCCACGAGCACGGAGTTGCGGATCGTCCGGGCGTGGATGAGGTCGTCGTAGCCCTCCGCGCGGGCCTGGACGAGTTCGGCGTTCTGCGCCTCGAAGAGGGTGCGCATGGCGTCGAACGTGGATCGGCCCCGCTCGGTGCTCGCGGGATCCACGGGTGCGGGGACGCCGGGGACGACGCTCGCGACGAGCGGGTCGGCGTAGTCGGCGCGCCACGCCGCCGCCGCCGCCTCGATCTCGTCGACGGCGGCGAGCAGTTCCGGATGGCCGGCGGTGAACTCCCGCATCCGGTCCGCGGCCTCCTGCTCGATCCGCTTGCCCGTCAGGTACGGCTCGAGGAATTCGACGTCGGCGGTGGCGGCGTAGCCGCGGGCGCCGGTCTCCTGATCCAGCAGCGCCGCCTGCAGCCGGTACGCCTCGGCGCGGGCCGGCTGGATCTGGTCGACCAGTTCGTCCGTGATCTGGGCCGTGCGCTGGATGAAGTAGCCGCCCACGATGGTGCCGAGAACGACGAACACGGCAAGGACCGCGAAGGCGACCTGGAACCAGCTCTGGACCGTCAGCCGCGAGCGCACCCGCTCGACCTTGGGTTCGGGCATCGACGGGTCTCTCATGACTGCTTCGTCACCTTCTCGCTCCAGCGCACGTGTACCACGGCCACGTCGTCGGCGAGTCCTCCGTGACTCTCCGCCAGCGCCTCGGCCCGGTCGATCAGGGTGTCGACGAACGCCTCGGGCGCCAGGTGGCCCTCCTCGCGGGCCAGCCGCAGCAGGCCCTCCTCGCCGAGGCGTTCGCCGCCGTCGCCGATCCGGCCTTCGAACAGCCCGTCGGTGAACATCACGATGCCGCCGCCTTCCGGCAGTTCCAGCTCGTGCACGGGCCACGTCGAGACGCCGGGCAGCAGTCCGAGGGCGGGTCCGCCGGGCGCCTCGACCCAGTCCACCCCCTGGGAACTGTGCAGCAGCAGGCCCGGATGCCCGGCGCGCATCACCTGCACCCGGCGCCGGTCCGGCGACATGGCGAGGCTGGTGAGGGTGGCGAAGTGCCGCTCGTTCGCCCGTTCGGCGACCATGATCTGCTCGAGCTTCTGCAACTGCGCGACCCCGGTGACGCCGGTGACCACGAGGGTGCGCCAGGCGATCCGAAGGCTCACCCCGAGTGCGGCCTCGTCGGGGCCGTGCCCGCTGACGTCGCCGATGAGCACGTGCACCGTGCCGTCCTCGGTCTGCACGACGTCGTAGAAGTCGCCGCCGAGCAGGGACTGCTCGCGCCCGGGCCGGTAGCGGGCAACGACGTCCACGTCGCCCGTGCCGCGCAGCATCGGCGACGGCAGCAGGCCGCGTTCGAGGCGGGCGTTCTCCCGCGCCTGCAGCCGGCTGGCCTGCAGCGCGACGGCGGCATGCTCGGCCTGCTTGCGCTGGATCGC
>DATLLN010000003.1:0-22137 GCA_035537835.1 Gaiellales bacterium | reverse complement strand
GCGTCGACGAACCCGCCGTTGCGGCCGCTGCCTCCAAAGGCGACGGTGTCGCCCTCCAGCAGCACGACGTCGCGGGCCGGATCGTCCTGCTTGGCCAGGATCGCGGCCCATAGCCCGGTGAAGCCGCCGCCGACGATCGCCAGATCGCACGTCGCGTCGCCGGTCAGCGGCGGGGCGGGCGCCGGCGCGTCCGGCCGGTCGAGCCAGAACGGCACGAGCCGGGCGCCGGCGTACGCGCTCACGGCCCGGAGGTGATCTGATAGACCTTGCGCAGCGTCTCGTGGACCGTCCACACGGTGCGCGCACCCTCCTCGAGAACGCACACGTCGCCCGGCCCGACATCGATCGAGGCGCCGTCCTCGAACTCGATGGTCGCCCTGCCGGACACCACGACGAACATCTCGTCCGCCTCGACGTCGGTCACCCGGCCCGGCGTGCACTGCCAGAGACCGCGGGTCACCCGGCCGTCCTCGGACTCGAACAGGACGACGCCCGTCGTCTCGGGCGTCCCCCCGAGGATGCTGTCCGGGTCGAGCGGCTCCGGCTCGAGGTCGGCGTCGGCGATGTGGACGGCGAAGCTGGACATCGGGGCCATGCTAATCCCATCGGTAGGGTTCCGCGGCGATGGACCGCCTGACCCGCGCATTCGCCGAGATCGCGATCGATGTCGGGCCACTGCGACGGCATCGCGACTTCCGGCTGCTGTTCATCGGTCAGGCGGTGACGTTCCTGGGCTCAATGATCACCTACGTCGCGTTGCCTTTCCAGGCATATCAGCTGACAGGCTCGTCGCTGGTGGTCGGCGCGCTGGGCGTCGCGGAGTTCGCGCCGCTGATCCTGATGGCCCTGGTGGGAGGCGCGCTGGCGGACGCCACCGACCGGCGGCGGATGGTGCAGCTCACCGAGTTGGGGTTCGCCGGGGCGTCGGGGGCGCTGGTGGTCAATGCACTCACGGACTCGCCGCAGGTGTGGGTGCTGTTCGCGTGCTCGATCGTGATGGCGGCGCTGGACGGCCTCCAGCGGCCGTCGCTGGAGGGGCTCGTGCCCAGGCTGGTGGAGCGCGACGAGCTGCCCGCCGCCAGCGCGCTCAGCTCGTTCCGGATGACCATCGGCATGGTCGCCGGCCCGGCGATCGGCGGCGTCCTGATCGCCACCATCGGCCTGCCGTTGACCTACGGCCTGGACGTCGCCACCTTTCTGTTCTCGCTGGCCATGCTGCGGCTGATGCGGGCCGTGCCGCCACCGCGCGGCGCCGAGGCGCCGTCCCTGCGCCGGATCATGGAGGGCGTGCGCTACGCGCGGAGCCGCCCCGACCTGCTGGGCACCTACATCGTCGACATCGTGGCGATGTTCTTCGGCATGCCGATGGCGCTGTTCCCGGCGATCGCCGACGGCTTCGGCGGCGCCGGCGCCCTCGGCCTGCTCTACGCCGCGCCGAGCGTCGGCTCGCTGATCGCCACCGTGTCCAGCGGGTGGACGGCGAAGGTGCGGCGGCACGGGCGCGCGATCTGCCTGGCCGCGGCGGGTTGGGGTGCGGCGATCGTCGCCTTCGGCCTGGCGGACAACCTCTGGGTGGCCCTGGTGTTCCTGGCGGTCGCCGGCGGCGCGGACATGATCTCCGGCCTGTTCCGCTCGGTGATGTGGAACAGCACGATTCCGGACGAGCTCCGCGGACGGCTCGCGGGGATCGAGCAGGTCAGCTACTCCACCGGGCCGCTGCTCGGCAACGTCGAGTCGGGTGTCGCGGCGTCGCTGATCGGCGTCCGCGGCGCGGTGGTGTCGGGCGGCCTGCTGTGCGTCGTCGGGGTGGCGATCACGGCGATGGCGCTGCCGGTGTTCTGGCGCTACCGCTCGGAACCGCGGATCAGGAGTTGACGATCCGCCGGAACGCGATCACCGCGGCCGGCAGCGTGATCAGCCCGACCACCAGCGCGGCCGCGAAACCGGCCATGATCTTCTCCGTCTCCCAGCCGTGCAGCATCAGGGCGCGGATGGCGTCGATCAGATAGCTCAGCGGGTTGATCTTGTTGAACGTCTGCAGCCAGTCCGGCAGGGCGGCCTCGGGCACGAACGCCGTCGACGCGAAGTACAGCGGGAAGACGAAGATGCCGGCAGCCGCGGTCGTCTCGGGGCTTCCCGTGCGCAGCGCGACGTTCAGCGAGATGCCGGCCCATGCCGCGCCGAACAGGCCGCACAGGACGACGATCACCACGGCCCCGGGGATCCCGGTCTTGACCTCGGCGCCGATCAGCACGGCGACGCCCAGCACGACCGTCGCATGGATCGCCAGGCGGACGGCGTCGGTCATCAGCAGGCCGAGGATGATGGCCGTGCGGCTGACGGGCGAGACCCGCAGCTTGTCGAAGAAGCCGGAGTCGATGTCCTGCACCATCTGGAAGCCCGACCCGCCGGCGCCGACCATCACCGACAGGGCGACCTGGCCCGCGGCCAGGAAGTCGAGCGACGAGCCGTTGCCCGCGAGCTTGATCAGCCCGACGTTCGCGAACACGCTGGCGAACAGCACGAGCTGCATCAGCGGGATCAGCAGCGGGAACACGAGCCTGGTGGGGACGCGCGGGAGCTCGCGCCCCGCACGGCCGGCAAGCACCAGGCTGTCGGTCAGCACCTTCACCGCTCGCCTCCGCCCTCGCCCTCGCGCCCGCCGATGGTGGCGCCGGTGTGGCGGAAGAACACGTCGTCGAGTGTCGGCTGCGTGACCGTGATCGCACCCGCCCGGATGCCGGCGGCGGTCAGCACCTCGACCACCTCGACCACCGAGCGCGCGCCGTCCGCCGTCTCCAGCCCCACCGCCGAGCCCTCTGGCGGCCGCACGGTGCCCAGCGGGCGCAGCGCCTCGCACGCAGCCTCGACCTGCTCCGCGGGGACGACCACCGACACCAGGTCGGCGCCGACCTCCGACTTGAGCCGCTCCGGGGTGCCCTCGACCACGATCACCCCGCGGTCGACAATTGCCAGCCGGTCGCACAGCCGGTCGGCCTCCTCGAGGTAGTGCGTTGTCAGCAGCAGCGACGTGCCGGCCCGTTGCAGGCGGCGCAGCTCCTCCCACAGCGCGGCCCGTGACGTCGGATCGACGCCGGTGGTCGGCTCGTCGAGGATCAGCAGCTGCGGCTGGTGGACGAGTCCGCAGGCCAAGTCGAGCCGGCGGCGCATGCCGCCCGAGTAGGAGCGCACCAGCCGGTCGGCGGCGTCGGTCAGATCGAACAGCTCGAGCAGCTCAGACGCCCGCTGGCGCGCCGCGCGGCGCGACATCCCGAACAGCCTAGCCATCATGTCGACGTGCTCGCGGCCGGTCGAGTACCGGGCGAGGCCGGCCTCCTGGAGCGCGACGCCGATCGACCGGCGCACGGCGTCGGGCGCCGCCGAGACGTCGTGGCCGGCCACAACCGCCCGCCCGGACGTCGGCCGCAGCAGCGTGGCCAGCATGCGGATCGTGGTTGTCTTGCCCGCGCCGTTCGGGCCGAGTAGCCCATAGGCCTCGCCCTCGCGCACCTCGAAGGACACGCCGCGGACGGCCTCGACGCCGCCGGAGAACGTCTTGCGCAGGTCCTCGCAGGTGACGATCACCCGGGCAGCCTCGCCTCGCAGGCGAACCCGACACGGCGGAACCCGAGCCGCTCGTAGATCGCGGCCACCTCGTCTCCCTGGGCCGACAGGAAGATCAGGCCGACGCCCAGCCGCACCGCGTCGTCCGCCAGCGCAGCCGTCAGCGCCGCGCCGATCCCACGCCGGCGAAACGCGGGCAGCGTGGCGACGCCGACGATCTCGGTCACGCCGTCGAGCGGCTGGTGCGCCCCGGCGGCGACCGGGACGCCGTCGGCGAACGCGGCGGCCGTCCGCGTCCTGCCCTCCGCCATTCGCTGACGTGTGAACTCGAGGCGGCCAGGCGGCTGCGACGCGACGGCCGCCTCCAGCCCCTCGGTGCCGACCTCCCCGCGCCCGGTGCCGCCCGCGCCGAACGAGAGCTCCTGCACGGCCTGGGCCTGTGCCAGCGCCGGGTCGTCGGCCTCCAGCAGCCGCACCTCGGCCGGGGCGCCGAGCCCCGGGATCCGCAGCTCGTCCAGCACGAGCATGGGATGCCGCTCGATGGCCAGTCCCGCCTCGGACAGTGCCGGGCCTGCCCAGGGAGCCGTCTCCTCGATCCACTCGAACGTCCGCGGAACGTCACGCTCGGCCTGGCGGCGGAGCACCTGGTCGATGTCGCCGGCGGCCGGCGGCGGTGCATCCAGGCGCGGGCGCGCGTAGTACGGCCAGCCCGCTCCCCGACGCAGAAACACCGTGAACGAGCCGATGTCCTCGGCGTCCGCCGCAGCCCTGGGAGCGGCGTCGCAATAGGCGTCGATCTCACGGACAACGGCCACGGGACGACACAGTACCGCTCAACTTTGCGAGACTTGCCCGATGCGTCTCTCGACCACGTCCTACGCAATCCTGGGACTGCTCGATCTGCGCCCCTGGACGGCGTATGAGCTGACCAAGCATATGCGGCGCAACCTGCACTACTTCTTTCCCCGTGCGGAGAGCGGGATCTACGGCGAATTCAAGAAGCTGACGTCGTCCGGCATGGCCACCGCCGAGGCCAGCTCGCAGGGCAACCGCACGCGCACCACGTACACGATCACCGACAAGGGCCGCCAGGCCCTGCAGGAGTGGCTGTCGACGCCGACCGAGCGCGCGTTCGCGATGGACTCCGAAGGGATGCTGCGCGTGCTGTACGCCGGGGCGGGCACGGTCGACGACCTGCGGCGAACGGCGGCGGAGTTCGAAGCCGAGGCGCGCGAGATGCTGCGCATGGCCCAGGATGTGACCAACGCATTCCTGGCCGGCACCGACGTCGCCCAGCGCGACGCGCATCTCCGGGTGATCCTGACCGACTTCACCCGGCTCTACGTCACCGCCATCCTCCAGTGGTCGCACCGCACGCAGGAGCTGCTGGCAACGTGGGACGACGTTGCGCCGCAGGGCAAGGAGGCGGTCACCCGGCAGCGGCTGGAGGAGTGGGCGCGCGAGATCGACACCCTGCTCGATGAGTGATGCATCCGCTGCGGTGGATCGCTGCCGCCGGCGCCACCGCCCGGCGTGAGGCTGCCCAGGCCGCGCGGATCACCGTCTGCGCCGCCTGCGCCTGGCAGATCGCGCTGTGGCTGGGCGCCTCGAACCCGCCGGTGTTCGCCGCGCTGGTGCCACTGGTCGCCCTGCAGGGCGACCCGTTCGCCGTCATCGGCCTCTCCCTCGAGCGGGTGGCGGGCGTCGTCGCCGGTATCGCGATCGGCATCGCGGCGATCCATCTGACCAGCCGGTCGACCGCGACCCTCGCGGTCACCCTGGCGGCGGCCTTCGCCGTCGGCATGGTGCTGCGCGTCCACGGCCGCCAGAACGTGCAGGTCGCGATCTCGGCGCTGCTCGTGCTCTCGGTGCCCGACCCCGGAACGTACGGCCACGAGCGGCTCTGGGAGACGGGCGTCGGCGCCGCCGTGGCGATCCTGCTCGGCCCGTTCCTGTGGCCGCCCAACCCGCTGCGCGAGCTGGAGAAGGAGACGAGGCTGGCCGGCCGAGACCTGCTCGACGATCTGCGGCGCACCGCCCAGCTGGTCGGCACGCCGGCGCCCGCGGCCGGCGACAACGTGGCGCGCGTCCACGATCACGCCCGGTCGGCCCGGCTGGCAGCGGGCGACGCGCCGAAGGCCGCACGGGCGGCCCGGTTCAGCCCGCTGCGGCGCTCGCAGCGTGACGCGATCACGGCGGTCGGCCGGCGGGCCGACCTGACCGCGCGGGTCGGCTTCCAGGTCGAGCGGCTGGCCCAGGACGTCGAGTCCTACGCCCGGCGCGATGACCTGGCCGAGCAGTGGCGGGCCGCCGCGGCCCCGGTGCAGGGCCTGTCCGAGCGGGCCGCCTCGGCCGCGGCGATCGCGTTCCAGGACGGCGACCCGACGGCCGCGATCGACGACGCCCGCCGGTCGATGCTCGAGTTCCGCGATGCCGATCCCGGCGCCCTCGGGGTGATCCTGCGGCGCCCGGTCTCGGCGCTGCTGGACGAGCTCACGCGGTCAGGCCCGCAGCGCCCCGCGCCGGATTCGAGCTGACGACCACCAGCCGGCCGGCCCGCTTGCGGTGGGCCAGCGCGTTCGACCTGCGGAGCAGCCGGATCGCCCGCTCGACGGTCACCGCGGCACCGTCCACGACGGCGGCCCGCCCGCCGGCCGCATGCTCGACGGAGGCGCTCACGGCCGATGCGTGCGGGCAGGCGAGCAGGATCGCTCCGATGCCGCCGGCGATCAGCGGCGGCACCCGCGCCGCCGCGAGCTCGTCGGCCGCGGGCGAGGCGGCGCCTCCCGCCTCGACCAGCTCCGCCAGCCCGGGCCAGGTGTCCGACACCGCATCCACGCCCCCGCGCTGGCGGCGCACGCTCCGCCCCTGCTGCACGCCGCGGACGCAGCCGTCGCCGGTGACCAGCGCGATCGGGCGGCCGCCCGCCGCGGCCGCCGCGAACGGCACCAGGCCGCCCATGCCGACCACCGGCACCGCGAAGGCGGCCCGGAGCGCGTCGAGGGCGTCGAGCGTTCCCTGAGCCGAGGCCAGCACGACGATCTTGGGCCCGTGGGCGGCGAGATCGTCGCCCAGAGAGGCGACGCGCATGGAGACGGCCCGTCCCGGCCTCCGCCCCCAGGGCGCGTAGGCGTGGTCGCAGAACGCGACGACGTCCTCGTGCGGCAGCCGGGCCGTGATCATCCGCGCGACCGCGAGCCCGCCGCTGCCCGACGCGACGACCCCGATCGGCGCGTCGCTCATGAGCGCGGCCGGGTCTTCTCCGGGTCGTAGATCGGGAAGTTGTCGACGACCGCGGTCACCAGCCGGCCGTCGGGCATCGTCACCTCGACCTGCGTGCCAAGCGCGGTCAGCTCCGTCTCGATGGACGCCATGCCGATCAGCTTGTCCACGGTCGGCGAGCGGCCGGCCGAGGGCGAGAGCAGCTTGCCGACGCCGCGGCCCGCCGAGACGACCGGGGCGCCGTAGTCGGGCGACTCCTCGCCGGCAATCACCAGGGTGACCATCCGGTGGGTGATGCCGGCGTCGAACTCCGCCTGCAGCGCGGCCTTGCCGATGAAGTCTCCCGGCTTGTCCAGCTTGATCATCCGGTCGAGGTTCATGTGGTACGGCGAGGTCACGCCGGGGAAGTAGTCGAACCCGATGAAGACGAGCCCGGCCTCGATGCGCAGCGACTCGACGGCCGTCAGCCCGTACGGGCGGATGCCGACCGAAGCACCGTGGTCGAGCAGCGCCTGCCACAGCTTCTCGGCGCCCTCCGGCGGGCAGAACACCTCGAACCCGAGCTCACCCGAGTAGCCGGTGCGGGAGACGAAGCAGCCCTCGACCCCACCCACCGTCACTGGGTGCGGGATCCACCGGAAGTACCGCAAGCCGGCGACGTCGGCGTCCGTCATCTGCGACAGCAGCTCCCGCGATCGCGGGCCCTGCACCTGCAGGTGCGGCAGCGCGAACGTGTGCTCCTCGAACTCGACGTCGAGGTCGGCACAGGCCCGGCGGAAGTGATCGCCGTCGGTGTCCAGCGCGGTGACCACCAGCACCCGCTTGGGGTCGTCGCCACGGAAGACGACGCCATCGCCCAGCATCTTGCCCTGCTCGTCGCAGAACGGCCCGTAGCGCGTCTGCCCCGGCTCGAGGGCCGCCATGTCCGCGGTGAACAGGCGGTCGGCCGCCTTCACCGCGTCCTTGCCGACGAAGTACCACTTGCGCAGCGGCGACTCGTCCCAGATGCCGACGGACTCGCGGACGGTGTGGTGCTCCGCGATCGGATCGTCGAACTCGGCGATCCAGTCCCAGCCCTCCCACTCGCCGAACGTGCCGCCCAGCCGCCGCTGGATCGCATCGAACGCGGTGCGCAGGAGCCCGTCCGGGTAGACGCCCGAGGGCGCCGGCTGATCGACGACCAGAGCCGCGGCGGCGGCGGCGTCAAAAGGGGCCGAGTCGACGTCGCCCTGAGGCATGGGCACTTCGACCGGCAGGATGGTGGTCGGCGTCGCGCGCCGGGTCAGCTCCTGGTGGCCGGGCGGCAGCACCTGGGTGACGCCCAGCAGCGCCCGCGCGGCGGCGGGGCTGGGCAGCGTCCGGTACTCCTCGACCGGCTGCTTCTCGGCGCGGTCGAGGTTGCGCCGCAGCCGGCGCAGCTTCGCCTGGAAGCCGGCGTCGATGCCTGGAGTCGTGAAGATCGCCTGCTCGACGTAGCTCTCCACAACCTTGTTGCCCACAAGGGCGACATCCGCGTCGCGGGCACGTCCGGTGCGCGGCGAGTAGGTGACGACGGTCTTGACGTGGGCCAGGTACGCATTCCAGGTCGAGAGCACGACCTCGCCGCGGCAGCGGGCGCCGGTCTCGGGGATCGCCAGCAGGTTGACCTTGCGGTCGTTGACGGCCTCGAGCAGCGCCTCGGTGGTGGGCTGCAGGATGGTCACCCACTTGTGCAACGGCCAGATGTCGAGCTGGTTGAAGTCGCCGGCCTCGCAGCCGACGCCGAACAGGTACGTGTCGCAGTAGCGGAAGAAGTTCCCCGTGCCGTGCTGCTCGCGCAGCAGGTCGTAGAACATCGTGATCGTGGCGCAGATCAGGTTCGAGCACCCGACCGCGTCCATCGGTTGGGCGAGGACCACGCCGAGCCGGTCACCGGGCTGGTAACCGCCGGGCCAGAGGTCGGCCAGGCGCTTGACGGGCTTCCCGCCCCGCTCGACCTTGAAGTCGTCTGAGGAGAGTGCGTAGGAGGAATGCATGGTGCGATCTTATCGGCCGCCCTGCGATGGTGTCCCGGACTCTTGACAGGGCGAGATCTGCGGGCGGATCATCGCCGCACTAGGTCAGGTCAACCAGAGGAGGCTCAGATGGCCGCGTCAGGCGAGTTCGTCGAGCACACCACCGCCATGGCGGTGGAGGAGAAGGCGAAGCTGCAGAAGCACTTCAGCCGCTTCGACATGTTGTTCTTCCTCATCTGCACGCTGGTCGGCGTCGACACGCTCGGCCAGGTGTCCAGCTACGGGGCACAGGGCTTCACCTGGCTCATCTTCCTGGGCATCTTCTTCTTCATCCCGTACGCCCTCCTGACCGCCGAGATCGGCTCGGCGTTCACGGAGGAGGGCGGCCCGTACGTCTGGACGAAGCTGGCCTGGGGCCGGTTCCTGGCGTGCCTGAACGGGGTGCTCTACTGGATCTCGAACCCGATCTGGATGGGCGGGCTGCTGACCATCACGGCAATCGAGACCTTCTCGGTGTTCTTCACCTCGCTGGACAACCGCGTCCTGTTCTACGGCTTCGGCGCCCTCTTCATCTGGTTCGGCACCGTCGCCGCGATCCTGTCGTTCGGCATCGGCAAGTGGATCCCCACGATCGGCGCATGGTCGCGGATGATCATGCTCGGCTTCTTCACGCTGACCACGATCATCTACGCGGCCAAGGAGGGCGTGCATGCGCCCTCGTTCGGCGACTTCAAGCCGACCTACGCCCTGTTCATCGGGCTGGTGCCGGTGCTGTTCTTCAACTACGTCGGGTTCGAGCTGCCGAGCACGGCGGGCGACGAGATGGAGAACCCGCAGCGCGACGTGCCGTTCACGGTGCTGCGCTCGGCGATCGCCTCGATCCTGCTCTACGGCGTACCGATCCTCGCCATCATCTTCGTCCTGCCCGCGGCGGCCCTGTCCGGGCTGGGCGGCTTCATCGACGCAATGAAGACGGTGTTCACCGTGTACGGCGGCAACGTCACCACCGCAAGCGACGGCACTCTCTCGGTCACGCTGTCCGGCGCCGGCACCGTACTCGGCGACCTGATGGCCCTGATGTTCATCTGGGCGCTGCTGTCCAGCGGCACCACCTGGATCATGGGCGCCGACCGGGCGCTCGCCGTCGCCTCGTTCGACGGCTGCGGCCCACGGTTCCTTGGCACGTTCTCGGCACGCTTCGGCACGCCGGTGAACGTCAACCTGATGTCCGGCATCATGTCGACCGCCGTGATGGTGCTGGCCCACGAGCTGTCCAGCGGCTCGTCGGCGAAGTACTTCGGCGCGGTGCTGGGGGTCGCCCTGCTGACGACCACCATGTCGTACCTGCTGATCTACCCCGCGCTGATCAAGCTGCGCTACAGCCACCCGCACGTCCACCGGCCGTACACCGTGCCCTTCGGGATGGCGGGCGTCTGGATCATCGGCTGCCTGACCACGACGTGGGCCGCACTGGCGACGGTCGCCGGCGTCTGGCCCGGCTTCCTCACCGACAGCCCGAGCCAGGGGCTGATGGACGCGTACAGCTTCAGCAGCCGCACGCAGTTCGAGGCGATCGCGTTCGGCTCGATCGCGGTGATCCTGGCGATCGGCGTGCTGTTCTACATCCTCGGCACCCCCACCCGGCGGCAGCTGGTGGACGTGCCGATCCAGCACGACGTCGATCCCGGCACGGCCGAGGCGACCGCGACGGCGTAACGTCGGTGCCACAGGTAAGGTGGCGGCAGTGCCCGGCGACACGATCCTGACCACCTGCCCGCGCGACTGCTACGACGCGTGCGGCATCCTCGTCACGCTGCGCGACGACGGGTCGATCCGCAACGTGCGCGGCGACCCGGCGCACCCGATCAGCCGCGGCAAGCTCTGCCGCAAGTGCGCGATCGGGTACAACGGCGCCTTCCTCGACCCCGAGGCGCGGCTGACGACGCCGCTGATCCGCACCGGGCCAAAGGGCGCAGGCGAGTTCCGCGAGGCGGGCTGGGACGAGGCGATCGCGCTGATCGCCGAGCGCCTGGCGGCCGTCCCCGGCGAGACCGTGCTGAACACCCACTACACCGGCACCTGCTCGCTGGTCGCCGGCGGATTCCCGAACCGCTTCTTCGCCCGGCTGGGCGCGACCGAGGTCGATCCCGACTCGGTCTGCAACAAGGCCGGGCATGTCGCCCTCGGCTACGTCTGGGGCAGCTCGGACACCGGATTCGACCCCCGCACCGCCGGCGACGCGAGCTGCATCGTCGTGTGGGGCGCCAACCCGTCGGCCTCCGGGCCCCACCAGCACGAACACTGGCTGGCCGAGGCGCCGGGCACGCTGATCGTGGTCGACCCGATCCGCACCGACACCGCCGCCGCGGCGGACATCCACCTCCAGCTGTTCCCCGGCAGCGACGCGGCCCTCGCCTTCGCGCTGATGCACGTGATCCAGCGCGACGGGCTGGCCGACCAGGCGTTCCTCGCGGCGCACGCCGTCGGCTGGGAGGAGCTGCGAGGGGAGCTGGCCGCCTGCACGCCGGAGTGGGGCGAGCGGCTGACCGGTGTGCCCGCCGGGTTGATCGAGCGGGCCGCACGGCTCTACGGCGAGGGGCCGTCGCTGCTGTGGATCGGGCAGGGGCTGCAGCGCCAGCCGACCGGCGGGAACGTCGTGCGCACCGTGTCAGTGCTGCCCGCAGTGACCGGGAACGTCGCCCGGCCGGGCAGCGGTTTCCTGTATCTGAACGACCACCTGGTGCTGGAGGGAGAGCTGCTCGACCCGACCGAGCTGGGCGGTGAGCCGCCGGAGCCGGTCAGCCACATGGACCTGGCGGAGCGGCTCGAGGACCGGGAACGCTCGCGGGCGCTGGTCTGCTGGAACATCAACATCGCGGCGTCGAACCCCCAGCAGCGGCGGCTGCGCCGGGCCATGGAGCGCGAGGACCTGTTCACGGTCGTGATCGACATCTTCCCAACCGACACGGCCGACCTGGCCGACGTCGTGCTGCCGGCCGCCAGCTTCCTCGAGTTCGACGACATCGTCGGCTCGTACTTCGACCTGACTATCTCGGCGCAGGTGAAGGCGGTCGAACCGCCCGGCCGCGCGTTGCCCAACCAGGAGATCTTCCGTCGGCTGGCACGGGCGATGGGCTTCGACGAGCCGGCGCTGCACGTGTCCGACCGCGAGATCATCGACGAGGTCGTGCGCCAGAGCGGCGTCGCCGAGAGCTTCGAGGAGCTGGCGTCGACCGGCACGCGGCCGCTGTTCGCCGAACCGGTGATGCAGTTCGCAGACCTCGAGCTCGAGACCCCGAGCGGCAGGGTGGAGATCGCGTCGGCGGCCGCCGAGGCCGACGGCCACCCGCGGCTGCCCCAGCCAATCGCCGACCCCCGGCCGCCCGAAGGCCGCCTGCGCCTGCTCTCGCCGGCCTCGGGCTGGACGCTCAACGACACGTTCGCCAACGACCCCAGGGTCGACCGCCGGCTGGGCGCCGCCACCGTCACGCTGCATCCGCTGGACGCCGCCGAGCGCGGACTCGCCGAGGGCGACACGTGCGTGCTGGAGAGCGGCGAGGGCAGCCTCGAGCTATCGGTGGTGGTCGGCGAGATCGCCCCACGCGGCGTCGCGCTGTCGCCCAAGGGGCGGTGGCCGAAACGCGAGCCGGGCAGCGCGAACGTCAACGTCCTCAACCCGGGCGTCAAAGCGGACATGGGCGCAAGCTCGTCCGTGCACGGCGTCGAGGTGACCGTCCGCCCCGTCCGTTGAGCGGCCGCCTCGACCTGGTCATCCGCGGCGGCAGGGTGATCGACGGCTCGGGCAGCCCCTGGACGCGCGCGGACGTCGGCATCGCCGGCGACCGGATCGCCGCCGTGGCGCCCCCGGGCTCGCTGGACGCACTTGAGATCGTCGACGCGGCAGACAACGTTGTCTGCCCGGGCTTCATCGACATCATGAGCCACTCGCTGTGGCCGCTGATGGCCGACGCCCGCTCCGTTTCCAAGCTGGTGCAGGGCGTGACCACCGAGATCCTGGGCGAGGGCTACACCCCGGCGCCGTTCGGCGGGCTGATCGCCCCGCCCGAGCTGCACCCCGACGCGCCGCCCGGCTGGCGCGAGCGGATCCGCAGCTGGTCGCGGTTCGGCGACTGGCTGGGCGCGCTCGAGCGGCGCGGCGTCTCACCCAACGTCGGATCGTTCCTGGGCGGTGGCACGCTGCGCGAGTACGCCTGCGGCATGCGGATGGGCACGCCGACGGCAGCCGAGCTCGCGACCATGGTGCGGGTCGCCGGGGAGGCGATGCGCGACGGCGCGTTCGGGGTCGCCTACGCGCTGATCTACCCGCCCGACGCCTACGCCGGCACCGACGAGATCGCCGAGGTCGCGCGGGTGGTCGGCCGCGCCGGAGGGATCTACATCGCCCACATCCGGTCGGAGGGGGCGGGGCTGCTGGGTGCGATCGACGAGAGCATCGAGATCGCGCGCCGTTCGGGCGCGGGCGCCGAGGTGTACCACCTGAAGGCGTCGGGCGGCCCGCCGAACTGGCCGCTGATGGACGGCGCGGTGGAGCGGATCGAGGCGGCCCGCGCGGCCGGGCTCGACGTCACCGCGGACATGTACCCCTACGCTGCGTCGGGCACCGGCCTCTCGGCGCGGCTGCCGGTGTCGCTGGCCGCCGACGGCATGTTCTTCGAGCGCCTTGCCGAGCCCGGCGTCCGCGACCGCGTGCGCGCACAGCTCGCCGCCGGCACCGACGAGGTCGACGACCCAGGGCCGCCGGAGACCACCGTGCCGGTGGGCTTCCGCCTGCCCGAGCACC
Organism: Gaiellales bacterium; assembly: GCA_035537835.1. Taxonomy (GTDB): domain Bacteria; phylum Actinomycetota; class Thermoleophilia; order Gaiellales; family JAICJC01; genus DATLLN01. Next base: position 8,556 of record DATLLN010000003.1, on the reverse strand, counting down.
AGCAGTACGTCGGCCGCCCGCTGACCGAGATCGCCGAGCTGCGCGGCCAGGACTGGCTGGACGCCGTCTTCGACCTGCTGATCGCCGAGGGCCGCGAGATCCAGACGATCTACCACGAGATGTCCGAGGACAACGTGCGCCGCCAGCTGGCGCTGCCCTGGGTCACCGTGTGCTCCGACGCGGGCGGCCTCGATCCACAGACGGCGCGTGCGGACGGCCCCGTGCACCCCCGCGAGTACGGCACCTTCACACGGGTGCTGGGGCGCTACGTCCGCGACGAGGGCGTGCTCGGCCTCGAGGAGGCGGTGCGCAAGATGACGGGCGCCGTCGCTCGCAGGCTGCGAATCGCCGACCGTGGGATGATCGCGTCCGGGTGCTTCGCCGACCTCGTTGTGTTCGATCCCGACCGCGTCCGCGACGTTGCCACGTACGACGATCCGCACCGGCTGTCCGAGGGCGTGCTCGAGGTGTGGGTGAACGGCGTGCTCACGGTGCACGCGGGAACGCATACCGGTGCGACGGCCGGCCGGTTCCTGCGCGGCCCGGGTGCCTCATGACGGCGGTTCGATGGGCGGGGCGCTGTTCCAGTCGCGGTAGCGCTCGAGCCGCAGCACGGCCGGCGCGTACGCCCGCGACTCGGTGACGCGACCGGTCGACCGGTCGATCACCAGCTGGTACACCAGCAGCCGGCCCTTGATCCGGCGCCCCATCGTGACCTCGACCAGGCCCGGCGCGTGGTCGGCGACGTACGCGGCAACCGGATCGTGCGTCCAGGCGGCGTTGGGCATGCGGACCGGTGTCCGCTGCCGGGAGGTCCACTCGCCGGTCGGCGAGCTGCGGTCGTATTCGGTGCCGCCGATCACCCTGGTCTGCGGCCCGCCGGCCACCTCGATCTGCAGCCGATCCGGCGCCTGCATGGCGGTCGTGGCTCGAATCACCGGCTGATCGCTCGAGACGATCTCGACGTCCGTCGCCACCGACTGAGCGGATCGCAGCAGCCTCGTCGCGCGCGCGACCCGGGATGCAGCCGGCGGCGCGTCCGCGGCCGGCAGCTGCACGCGCACGGGCACGGCGCCGCCCGCCGGCCGCTCGACGCGGACGTGGACGGCGTGGGCGCCGGCGCCCACCGGCGCCGTGTAGCAGGTCGCGTCCTTGACCGCGCACGGCGGCGCGAGCCTGCCGTCGATCTCGACCATCGCGTCCCGTACAGCTGCCGAGTCCGCCGAGACAACGGATGCCTGGGCGCGGCCGCCGGGCAGCCGCTGAAGGGCGACCATCAGGTCGCCGGAGCGGCCCGCACCGATCGGGCCGGTCGGGCGCACCGGCGGCGGCTCGCCTGGCGTCTGTGGCGTGCTGCCCAGCGTCAGCGGCATCGACCAGCGGCCGGCGTCCGAGCGGACGTGGATGGTCACCTCACCGGCGCCCATCCCGCGCATCCACCCGGTATACCAGCCGCCCGACCGCCGCAGCGGCGCGCTCGCGCTCTCGCCGTCGCCGGTCGGGTAGGCGACGGTCACCTTTCCGGCCGCGCCGGGCAGCCGGACTGCGACGGCGTTGGTGCCCTGGTACCCCGGCCAGACGTCGATCCGGACGCCGGCTGCGGGCGACCGGGTCTGGGGCCCGCCGCCGCCGACCGCGGCCGGCGCGGCGCCACCCGCAGTGAACGTGACGGCCTGGTTCGCAGGGGCGACGCCGGTGAGCACCGCAACCACGGCCACGATGCAGCCCATCAGCACGATCTCGACGCCCACCGACCGGCGCAGTGCCGTGAAGTTCGACAGCATCTGCCGGTTGCGATAGCCCAGCCCGATCAGCACGATCAGCAGCGCGCTCTTCGCCAGCAGCAGCTTGCCGTACTCCGTCGTCCACAGCTCGGAGACGGCGTCCACCTCCCACAGCGCCCGTGCGATGCCTGTACCGGCAACCACGATGACGCAGCCCAGCGCGATCTTCGAGAAGCGCGCGACGGCCGCCGACCGCACGCTGCGCGCCACTGGATCGGCCACGCCGGCGGCCGCGCTCGGCGTCACCCAGAACAGCTGCACGAGACCACCCGCCCAGACCGCCGCGGCGAGCACGTGGCCGGCGTCGACCGCGGTCGTCAGCAGCCCGCGCCCGGGATCGCCGGCGTGGCCGGACACACCGGGGATGGCGATCGACCACAGCCCGAGCGCCGCCGCCGGCAGCGCGAACAGCACGACCAGCCAGGCACGGCGGCTGGCCGAGACCGCGTAGGCCAGGGCGACCAGCACCGTGAACGCGGCGGTCACGCTGATCCCGCGGCTGAACTCACGGCCGAACCGGATCGAGTCGAGCGCCGACGCCACCGCCCCCTGGTGCAGCGACGCCCGCCAGAATCCGACGTCGGCGATCGTCGCCCCCTGCACGGTCAGCGCCATCCACCCCCCGACCAGCGCAAGGCAGGCGGAGACCATCAGCACCTGGTTCGCGCGCGGCCGCTCGGCGGCCGCCATCTCGGCGCGCTGGTCGCCCTTGAGGCCGCGGGTCGACGGCAGGAACACGAACAGCCGGTAGATCGCCCCGCCCACCAGCACCAGCAGGCCGGCGAAGTACGCGGCCCGGCTGGCCGTGTACCGCCAGTCCTGGGCGTTCGAGCCGATCGAGGCGGTCGCCGGCGGCGGCCGGCCGACGCCGACGCCGAACGCGAACACGCCGATCTCGATGTGCCCGTCGGTCGACACGATCTTCCAGCGCACGGTGTAGTCGCCGTCGGGAAGGTCCGGCTGGAGCGGGATCAGCAGCGTCTTGACGTCGCTGGGCGCGGTGCGCGCGTCACCCGCGACCACGGAGTTGCCGTCCTTGTCGACGACGGTCGAGCCGCCCTCGACGGGGCGCACCTCCTGGTCGAAGTGCACCTGCACCGCCTCGGGGGACGTCGGCACGACGCTGCCGACGCCGGGCGTGGTGCTGACCACGTTCGCATGTGCGGACGCCGAGGCGGGGAGGGCGAGCATGGACGCGACGACCGCCGCGACGACCAGGCGCCGCGCGCTCAACCGCTCACACCCGCACCACTCTCAGCAGGGGCACCCGGAAAGGGTAGTAGAGCCCCTTACGGTGCGCGTGAGAAGGCGGCGCGGCCGAGGAATCCGGCCACGACGACCACCAGCAGCGCGACGAGCAGCGCCCAGATGGTCAGCTTGATCGCTCCCACGACGCCGACCAGCAGCACCAGCAAGAGGATTAACAGCAAGATCCACATGGCCGGGAGATACCCGCTGTGCCGGGCGGGCAAACGTCCGCGGACGGACTCAACCGCCGCTGATCGCAGCCACCACGTCCACCCGCGAGCCGTCGGCGAGCGACGTCGTCAGCTGAGCCGGCTCGCGGTCGACGTAGACGTTGATGTGACGGCGCAGGGCCGGGCCCGGCTCGCACAGGCGGTCGCGCAGCCCCGGCCACTGGTCGTCCAGCCGGTCGATCGCCTCGTTCACGGTCGGCGCGTCCACGTCGACCCGGCGGGTGAGCCCCTCGAACAGCGGCGGCAGCGTCGGCGGGAGATGCACCTCGGCCATGGCTACGCCGCCACCGTCGCGACCTCGACCGACGAGATGGCCGGGAGGTAGCTGGCGATCTCGCTCCAGCTCTCGCCCTCGTCGGCGCTGGCGAATACCTGTCCGGTGCTGGTGCCGAAGTACACGCCGGGCACCTCGTACGCGTCGATCGCCATGCCCTCGCGGAGCACGCCGACGTGCGCATCGCGCTGTGGCAGTCCGTTGTCCAGCCTGCTCCACGTCCCGCCGGCGTCCTTCGTGCGCCAGACGGACAACCGCCCGTCGGGCACGCAGCGGCCGTGGCCGGGATCGAGCGGGATCACATAGAACGTGTCGCGGTCGTGCGGGTGGACGGCGGCCGCGAACCCGAACTCGGTCGGCAGGCCGTCCGTGATCTCCGTCCACGTGCGCCCGCCGTCGTCGCTGCGGTGCATCCCGACATGGTTCTGCTGGTACATCCGATCGAGGTCGGTCGGCGCCATCACCAGCTTGTGCACGCAGTACCCGACGCCCTGCTCCTCGATCGGCCAGTCGGCGCGCAGACCCTCGTTGCGGGGCGTCCAGGTGGCGCCGCCGTCCTCGGTCTCGAAGACGCCGAACCCCTGGATGATCACCCAGTAGTGATCTGGGTCGTCGGGGTGGTTGAGGATCGCCGGCATCCCGAGATGACCGGGCGGCTGGTTGTCGGGCACGTTCCACTTCGTCCGGCCCGGCTGGCCGTCGAGCGTGCTGACGAGCGACCAGGTCTGGCCCTCGTCCCTGCTCTCGAATACGCCCGCCGCCTCGGCACCGACGCGGACGCGCCCGTGCGCCGCTGCGATGCCCGAGAGCTTGGACAGCTTCATCTCGGCGCCCGGGAACTCGAGGCCCTCGCTGGACAGCGCCCAGGTCTCGCCCAGGTCGCTGCTTCGCCAGACCGCCGCGCCGTGCCACTCGCTCGCGGCAGACGCGTAGATCGCCCCGGTCCCCTGGTCGAGCACCGCGTGGTAGATCGGCCAGCCTTCGCAGAACGGGCCGCGCATCGCCCAGTCGCTCCGCGCGTCGTCACTCTCCAGCAGGAACAGTCCCTTGCGCGTCGACACCATCAGCATCGTGCGCTCAGCCATGGCTCACACCTCCGTGATCGATGCAGAGTGGACCGCCATGGCTGCCCGAACTCATCGGTCGAGACGCAGCGGCAGGCCGAACAGCGGGAACAGCCGCGGCGTGTCGAGGAAGAACGTCAGCTCGGCGATGCCGCCGGCGGACGGCTCCAGCACGACGATCGCCCAGGGTTCGAACGACCCGTCATCCGCCGGCCGGTACTGCCCGAAGGCCGGCCGTCCATTGGCCTCGACCGGCACCAGCCGCGAGCCGCTGCACTTGATCCCCGGCCCGAACCAGAAGTCGAGGATGTCCGACCGGCCGCGCAGCCACATCGCGTACGGCGGCATCGACTGCAACGCGTCTTCGCGGATCACCGAAGTCAGGCGGTCGATGTCGTATGCCTCGAATGCCTCGACGTAGCGGGCGAGCAGCTCGCGATCGGCGTCGTTGTCCGGCATCGCCGGAACCTCGCAGGTGGCCAGGTCGCGCGCCGCCATCGTCGCGCGGGCACGCTGCAGCGCGCTGTTCACGGACGGCACGGTCGTCTCGAGCAGGTCGGCGACCTCGCTCGCCTCCAGCCGCAGCACCTCGCGCAGCAGCAGGACGGCGCGCTGGCGAGGCGGCAGGAACTGGAGCGCGGCGATGAACGCCAGCCGCACCGACTCGCGGGCGGCCGCGACCACGGCCGGATCGTCGGCGGCCGGGAGGATCGCGGCATCCGGCATCGGCTCGATCCACGTGCTCTCGACCAGCGGGATGCCGATCGGGTCGTCCGCCGCGGACGGCCCCGACAGGTCCATCGGCCGCGCCCGCTTCTGCCGGGCGTTCAGCAGGTCGAAGCAGACGTTGCTGGCGATCCGGTACAGCCACGTGCGGAGGGCCGACCGGCCCTCGAAGCGGCTGATGCTGCGCCACGCCCGGGTCATGGTCTCCTGCACCGCGTCTTCGGCTTCGAACGCCGAGCCGAGCATGCGATAGCAGTAGCCCGTCAGCTCGACTCGGTAGTCCTCGAGCTGCGACTCGATGGTGGGATCTGGCGCCGGATGAACACCCACACCGACAGCGTAGCGCCTCATCCGTCGACCACGAGCCCCTGCAACGGACCGAGCAGCCGGTCGCTGCGCCGCGAGACGTGGTCGAGCCGCACCAGCCGGCCGGTCAGCGGACGTCCCCGCCGGCGGCGCTCAAGCTGCTCCTCGGCGGCCGGCCGCATGATCCGGTCGACGACGTCCGCGGGGTCGCCCTCGAGATCGCCGACCGGTCGTTCGAGGTGCTCGGCCCACAGCTCGAGCCGGGTACGCCGGGCGAGCTCGGGGTCGTGGGTCACCACGTTCGCCTCGGTGTCGTTGAAGAGCGAGTGATCGTTGATGTTGGCCGATCCCACGGTCAGCCACCTGTCGTCCACGATCCCCACCTTGGCGTGGACATACACCGGGTCGGCGCCGCCCGCCCCGCGGGCGAACAGGCAGCAGCTCAGCACCCGGCCGGCCCCCCGGTCTGCGGCGATCAGCTCGCCCAGCGCGCCGCGCGTGTCGTCGCCGCCGCCCTTGGGACGCGACGGCAGCACGATCACCAGCCGGAAGCGCTCGTCGGGCGGCTGCCGCAGCTTGTCCGCCAGCACCGCGACGATCTCCGCCGACCAGAGGTACTGGGACTCGAGATAGATCAGCCGCTCGGCCGACCGCAGTGCGCGCACGTAGGACTCGAGCACCCCGAACGATCCGTCCCGGAGCGCCGGGTACACGTGCTCCGGGCAGGTGCGGACGAACTGCGCGGTGACACCGTCGCCGGCCGGATCCGGTGCTGCGGCGGGAGCGAGGCGCTCGCCGGTGACGGCGGCCCAGCGCATGGCGAAGTGGTCGGCGACGTCGGCCACCAGCGGGCCGCCGATCCTGACAGCCGCGTCGTGCCAGCCGAGGGCGGCGCGCGGCGGATGATGCTGGGAGTCGCGGCGGTCGCCGGCCAGCGACGTCCAGTCGATGCCGCCGACGAACGCGGCCCGGTCGTCGGCGACGACGGTCTTCTCGTGGTGGCAGTGAAGCGGCCGCTCGCGGGTGTCCAGCGCGCAGCGGATGGGGCCGGCGGCGCGGAGCTCGTCCCGCACCGCTCGGACGGCCCGCCGCGAAGGCGTGAACACGGGGATCGGCGCCCCCGCCCAGAGCAGCACGCGAACGTCCACCCGGCGGGCGGCCTCGGCCAGCAGGTCGCGCACCACGACCGGCCGGTCGCCGTCCACGGCCATCACGAAATCGGGCGACAGGAACCAGGCGGTCAGGTGGACATGCGAGACCGCCGAGCGCACCTCCTCGACCATGGACTTCAGCGCCGCCTCGCCGTCGACCAGCACCTCGAGCCGGGTTCCGTCCCGCGGCGGCGCAACGCCGTTGCCGTCGGCCCAGCCGCCCGCCGGCGGGTCGAGGGCGTTACTGCCAAGCCGCCGCAGCCGTCGCGAGTGGTGCCGCCGCACACCGGCGGCAATGCGGTCGCCGACGGCGGTGTCGATCCGGGTCATCGTCGCCTGGAGCGGCGCCACCGCCCGATCTCAGATCCGCCGGTAGCGGGCGTCGGCGATCGAGTAGAGGCCGAACGCGATCAGCCCGGCCGCCACCAGCCCGAGCAGCAGCGAGCCGTAACTCTGGTGCGCGAGCCTGGCCAGGGCGCCGTCCAGTCCCACGGCCTTCTGCGGGTCGTAGTCGATCGCAGCCCGGAGCAGGAAGATGCCGATCAGCCCGAAGGCGACCGTCCGCGCCAGGTAGCCCACGACGCCGAACACCGTCAGCACGCGCTTCGTGGTCTCGCCCATCTGCTCGGTCTTGTCCTCGTCGAGGAACTTGCGGGACAGGCCCTTGTACGCCTGGTACAGCGCGACGCCGATGAAGATCGCGCCGGCGGCACCGACCAGGTAGCGGCCGCCGGGCCAGCCAAGCACGCCCGCCGTCTGCTTGTGCGGATTGCTCGAGCTGGACGATCCGAGGAGAATGGTGACGGCCAGGACGCAGAGCGCGGTGTAGGCGCAGCCGCTGGCGGCGGCCGCGATCCGGCCGAACGTCGAGTGGTCGCCGCCACCCTCCGGCCCGGAGCCGACGAACGCCTGGACGAAGCGCCACGCGGCGTAGGCGCCGAGGCCGATCGCGACGGCGATCAGCAGCCAGTGGCCGAAGGGCTGCTGCTGGATCGTCTGCATCGCGCCCCGCTGATTGGTGGTCTCGTTGCCCGCGTGGATCGCAACCTGGATCGCGAGCAGGCCGATGATCACGTAGATCGCGCCGCGGGCCAGGAAGCCGATCCTGGTCAGCACCTCGAACGCGACGCTGTGCGTCGCCTGATGTCCGGCCGCCCGTGCACGTGCATCCATGCTGCTCATGACCCTCCGCTCCCGTTGTTGGCAGCCGGGACACAGATCGTCACGGCACGTGGTTCGACCTCCAGGTCGTACGACTTGATCTTGCTGCGGTCGCCGCCGTCCAGCTCGTAGCGCACCTTGCGGTCGAGCTTCACCGACATCGTCCGGCCCTTGGTCGAACGGAAGAACGGCGACTGGTCGGGCGTGCCGGCGATCGTCCGACCGACCGTGCGCGCCCACTGCGCGATCCCGTCCGCCGTGATCACGGCGATGTCGAGCAGGCCGTCGTCCGGCTCGGCGTCCTCGAACACGCGGACGCCCGCGAACAGCGCGCCGACGTTGCCGGCCAGGATGCAGCTGGCCGAGCCGTTGAACCAGGGGCTCTGGTCGACCGTGATCTTCGCCGTGAACGGCGGCGTCCGGAAGCTCTTGGCGCCGGTCCACAGGTAGGAGGCACGACCCAGCCGGTCCTTCAGGCCGCCGTCGGCACCACGGATCATGTCGGCGTCGAATCCGGCGCCGGCCATGACGGCGAACCGCTCGTCGTTCATCCTGATCGCGTCGATCTGCCGGCGGCGCCCCCGCAGCCCGGTCGTCACAGCGCCCTCGATG
>DATLLN010000002.1:0-17059 GCA_035537835.1 Gaiellales bacterium | reverse complement strand
GTGTAGCGCCCGTCGGACTCCACCGACACCACCGTGCCGGGGCGACGGTTGGAGACGCCCACGAAGTCGGCGACGAACTCGGTGGCGGGCCGCTGGTAGACGTCGCGCGGCGTGCCGAGCTGCTCGATGAGCCCGCCGCGCATGATCGCGACGCGGTCGGACATCGAGAACGCCTCCTCCTGGTCGTGCGTGACGTACACGAAGGTTATCCCGATGTCGCGCTGAAGCGTTTTCAGCACCGCCTGCATCTGGCGCCGCAGCTTCAGGTCGAGCGCGCCCAACGGCTCGTCGAGCAGGAGCACCTCGGGCTCGAGCACCAGCGAGCGGGCCAGGGCGACCCGCTGCTGCTGGCCGCCGGAGAGCTCGCGGGGGCGGGCCCGCTCGCGCCCGGCCAGCCCCACCTGCTCGAGCATCTGGCCGACCCGGGTGCGCACCTCGTGCTTGCCCACGCGCCGTTCGCGCAAGCCGAAGGCCACGTTCTCGAACACGTTCAGGTGGGGGAACAGCGCGAACTGCTGGAACACGGTGTTGACGGGCCTGCGGTGGGCCGGCACGGTGGTCATGTCGCGATCGTGCACCAGCACGCGGCCGGACGTGGGGATCTCGAGGCCGGCGATCATCCGCAGGGTGGTGGTCTTGCCGCAGCCGCTGGGGCCGATCAGCGAGAAGAACTCGCCGTCGCGGATGTCCAGGTCGATGCCCTTGACCGCCTCGAATTCGCCGAACCGCCGGGACAGCGCACGCAGCGTCACGGCCTGCCTGCCGTTCCGGCGGTCACTCACTTCGCCTCCTCCGCTTCCAGGGTGGCCGGGTCGACCTGGCCGGTGCGGACGCCCGCGGCGTCGCGGATGGACATGACCGCGGCCGCCAGCCCGAAGGTGACCATCGTGATGGCCGTGACCCCGACCGCGATCGCGTTCACCTCCGGCGTGACGTGCAGCCGGATCAGGCCCAGCAGCAGCACAGGCAGCGTCTCGGCGTTAGGCCCGCCCAGGAACAGGGACGTGACGACGTCGTCGAACGAGAACGAGAGTGTGAGCAGGGCGGCCACGATCACGGCCGGCATCAGCAAGGGTAGCGTCACCCGCCTGAACGTCCGCACCGGCGAGGCGCCCAGGTCGGCGGCGGCCTCCTCCAGCACGTCGGTCATCGTGGCCAGCCGGGCCTGGATGATCAGCGTCGCGTAGGCGGAGTTGAAGATCACGTGCCCGGCCACGATGGCGGGGACGCCCAGTGGGATCTCGTAGCGGCGCAGGACGAGGAACAGGGCCAGCGCCACGACCACCTCCGGCAGCACGATCCGCATGTACGTGGTCGCGTCCAGCGCCCGCCGCGCCCGGGTCGACGCCCGCCGCATCCACAGCCCGGCGGTGACGGCGATGACCAGCGAGATCGCGGTCGACGCCAGGGCCACCTGGAGGCTGGTGACGAAGTCGTCGCGCACCCGCGAGTTGGAGAACGCCTGGCTGTACCACTGCGTGGTGAACCCGCCCCAGCCGAGCAGCGCCTCGTCCGCGTTGAACGAGTTCAGCACGACGATGCCGATCGGCAGGTAGAGGAAGACGAACACTAGGGCGGTGAAGACGGCGCTCGGGGCGGGCAGCCGGTGGCTCACGTGATCTCCTCCGCCCGGGCCAGCCGGCCGCGGGTGATCAGCAGGAACCCGGTGACCAGCAGCATCAGCGACACGGCGAGGGCTGACCCGAACGGGTAGTCGCCGACCTTGAGGAACTGGTTCGCGACGACGTTGCCGTACATCAGCGTCTTGTCGCCGCCCAGGATCGCCGGGATCACGTACTCGCCCGTGGCCGGGACGCCGACCAGGATGCAGCCGGCGATCACACCGGGCATCGAGAGGGGCAGCACCACCCGCCGGAAACGGCCGAACCAGCCCGCGCCGAGGTCGGAGGCGGCCTGCAGCAGCTGCGGGTCTATCCGCTCCAGGGCGACGTAGAGGGGCAGGACCATCAGGGGCAGGTACGTGTAGACGATGCCGATGGTCACCGCCGTCGGCGTGTAGATCAGTTGGGAGGAGTCGCTCTCCAGTCCCAGTCCGCGGAGCGCCCGGGTGACCAGGCCGTCGTTGGACAGCAGGTTGACCCAGGCGTAGGTGCGAACGACGAAGCTGGTCCAAAACGGCACCATCACGCCGAGCAGGAGCAGCGTCTGCGTCCGGCCCTTCTGGCGGGCGATCGTGTACGCCACCGGGTAGCCGACCAGCAGGCAGCCGATCGTCGCCCCAATCGACATCTCCAGCGATCGGAGGATCGTGTGGAGGTAGATGTCGTTCGCCAGCCGGCGGTAGTTGTCGAGCGTCCAGCCGAAGGTCGTCTGGAAGGTGATGATGTCGATCTGGCCGAAGGAGTAGACGACCATCACGACCAGCGGGACGACGAAGAAGATCAGCGTCCAGAGCAGCCCCGGAGCGAGCAGCGCGACTCGCCATGAGCGCCGCCGGCCGTGGATCCCGCCACGGACGCACCCGGCCGGCGAGCGGCTCGCGCTCACCATGCCGGTGCCAGCGGCCGGGCGCGCGGGTGTTGGCGCATCAGCAACACGGGTTGGGTTGTTAGCACACGCCCCTGGCCATTTCAACAGGCGGCGCCGGCTGTTGCGGGGGCGCGGGCTGGTGTGGTAGCACTGTGCACGCGTGGTTGGCGATGCGACAACACCGTGAAGCCCGTGGCCGTGTACGTCGACTCGGTCGAGGCGAACCTGCATGGCGGGCCCGAGCGGTTGCATGACGCCGGGTTCGACGTGCGCGTCGCCGTCGCGACCACGCCCGCCGGCGTCGGCGAGGTCGCGGCGGGCGCTACTGCGCTCCTGGTCGGGGACGCCCCGGTCGACGCGACGGTGCTGGATGCGGCGCCGTCGGTGCGGATCGTCTCGACGGTGACGGCCGGCACCGACCACATCGATCTCGGCGCCGCCCGCGAGCGTGGCGTCTGGGTGTGCAACGTGCCGGACGCGTCGACCGAGGAGGTCGCCGTCCACGCCCTAGCGATGGCCCTGGCCCTGGTCCGGCGGCTGCCCGCGTTCGACCGCGAGGTCCGGGCGGGCGGCTGGTTCTCCGAGGGGCGACGGCTGCGCCGCGCCTCCCGGCTCACGCTCGGAATCGTCGGGCTGGGCCGCATCGGGGCGGAGTTGGGCCGGCTCGCCGGCCCCGTGTTCGGACGGGTGATCGGCAGCGATCCGGCGATGGACGGCTCCGAGGCGGCCTCCGGGATCCGACTGTTGAATCTCGACCGCCTGCTGGCCGAGGCGGACGTCGTGTCGCTTCACGTGCCGCTGACGCCCTCGACGCGGGGCCTGATCGACGCCCGTCGCATGGCGCTGATGCGCCCCGGCGCGGTGCTGGTCAACGTGGCGCGGGGCGGGCTGGTCGACCAGGACGCGCTGTGCCGCGCCCTCGACGAGGGCCGGCTGGCCGGCGCCGGGCTCGACGTCTTCGCCGAGGAGCCGCCGCCCGACGGGCCGCTGCGCCGACACGAGGCGGTGCTGCTCAGCCCGCACGTCGCCTACCTGTCCGACGAAGCCGACCGGGACCTGACGGCAGGGCAGGTCGAGAATGTCGTCGCCTGGGCGTCCGGCGCCCGTCCTCGCTCGGTCGTTGTCGAGGGGCGCCGGTGACGAGCTTCGGCGAGGCGGCCATCGGCCTGCTGGCGGAGTACGGCGTCACCACCGTCTTCGGCATCCCCGGTGTGCACACGCTCGAGCTCTACCGCGGCCTGCCCGGGTCGGGCGTGCGCCACGTCACCCCCCGCCACGAGCAGGGCGGTGGGTTCATGGCCGACGGCTGGGCGCGGGTCACCGGCCGGCCCGGCGTCTGCCTGGTGATCACCGGCCCCGGTGTGACCAACGCGCTGACGCCGGCCGGCCAGGCCCACCACGACTCGCAACGCATGCTGATCCTGTCCAGCGCGGTGTTGCCCCAGGGCCATGCGCGCGGCGCGATCCACGATTTGCCCGACCAGCGCGGGCTGACATCGGCCGTCACGGCGTTCAGCCGTACCATCCGCGAGCCGGACGAGCTGCCCGAGGCGCTGGCCGACGCGTGGGACGTGTTCGAGTCCCGCCGGCCCCGGCCGGTGCACATCGAGATTCCCGTGGACGTCCTGCGCCGGAAGAGCGGCTCGCTCCGGCGGCTGCGGCCGGCCTCGCAGCCGGCGCCACCCGACCCGGCGCAGCTGCGCGCGGCCGCGGATCTGCTCTCGTCGGCAGCCAACCCGGTCGTGCTGGTCGGCGGCGGCGCGATCGACGCGGGCGCCGAGGCCCTGCGCGTTGCCGAGCGCCTCGACGCGCCGGTTGGCGTGACGATCAACGCGCGGGGCGCGGTGGCGTCCGGCCACCCCCTGTGCGTGTCGTCGGCGATGTGCTTCTCGCCGGTTAGCGAGCTGCTGCTCGACGCCGATGCGATGCTGGCGGTCGGCACGGAGTTCTCGGAGCTCGACTGGTGGGGGCTCGAGGGCGAGGTCCGCCCGCCCGCCCGGCTGGTGCGGATCGACATCGACCCGGCACAGTTCGACCGGTTCGAGTGCACGCCAGTGCTAGGGGACTCGGCCGCCGCCCTGGCCGGGATCGCCGAGCTGCTGGGCGAGCGGTCGGAGCTCGCCGGGCGTGGGGCTGAGCGGGTCGCCCGGGCCCTGGGCGGGCTGCGATGGCCGGCGGAGATCGCCGAGCACCTGCCGCTGCTCGAGGCGCTCGACCGCGCCCTGCCAGAGGACCGGATCGTGACCGCCGACTCGACCCAGCCGGCGTACGCCGCGAACCACGCGATGCCGGCGCACCGGCCGCGGTCGTGGCTAATGCCGATCGGCTTCGGCTGCCTCGGGTGCGCCCTGCCAATGGCGGTCGGCGCCAAGCTCGCCGCGCCCGAGCGGCCGGTCGCGACGCTGGTCGGCGACGGCGGTCTGCTGTTCACGATCCAAGAACTCGCGACGGCTTGCGACCTGGGGCTGCCGATCCCGATCGTCGTCTGGAACAACCACGGCTACGGCGAGATCCGCGACTCGATGGACCGGGCCGGGATCCCGCCGATCGGCACGGACACCACCGCCCGCGACCTGGTGACCATCGCCCAGGGCTTCGGGTGCGCCGCCGTGCGCACGTCCGACCCGGCCGAGGTCGAGGGCTTAGTGGCCGCGGCGCTCTGCGCCGACCGGCCGACCCTGGTCGAGGTACGCCCGTGAGCCGGGGCGCCGTCGCAGCCGGCCATCCGGCCGAGGTAGATGCCGGGCTGCGAATGCTCGCCGAGGGCGGCAACGCCATGGACGCCGCGGTGGCGGGCGGGTTCGCAGCCAGCGTCGTCGAGCCGTCCAACTGCGGCCTCGCCGGGTACGGGCACCTGTCCGCCTACCTGCCCGTCCGCCGCGCGTTCCTGACCGTCGACCACGGTCCGCGTGCACCGATGGCGGCGCGGCCGGACATGTTCGAGCTGGCCGGCGGCTACGAGGGCGGCCACTACGACTGGCCGCAGGCGGTCGGACGGCGTAACGAAGTGGGCGCCCTGGCGCCCGCCGTGCCGGGGTGCGTGGCCGGCCTCTGCGCCGCGCACGCCGAGGCGGGCGTCCTTCCCCTGGAGCAGGTGCTGGCCCCCGCGATCGAGCTCGCCGACGCCGGCGTCGAGTTCGACTGGCACCTCGTCCTGATGATCACCGAGCGGCTGGGGGAGATCCGCGGCACGACGGCCGAGGCCGCGCTACTGCGCGGCGGCGACCCGCCCCGCGGCTCGGGGTACTGGGGCACCGGCGACCGGCTCGACACCGCGACGCTCGCGGAGACGCTGCGGCGGATCGCCCGCGAGGGGCCGTCCGCCTTCCACGGCGGCGCCGTGGCCGAGGCGATCGCCCGTGCGGTCGCCGACGAGGGCGTCCTGACGGCGGCGGACGTCGCAGGCTACCGGCCGAAGGTGTTCGTGGAACGCCCCGCGACCTACCGCGGGCTCGAGTACGTCACGTCGAACGATCAGGTCGGTTACGAGGTGCTCAACATCCTCGACCGCTTCGACGTCGGCCCGATGGGCGCCGGGTCGACCCGCTTCCTGCACCTGATCGGCGAGGCATTCGGCATCGCCTTCGCCGACAACGTCTCGGCGTACGGCGATCCCGACTTCACTGACAGCCCGCTGGACGAGCTGGCGAGCACAGCCTTCGCCGCCCGGCGGGCCGACCTGATCCGCGAGGATGCGGTGCTGCCGCGGCCGGTCGAGCCGGTGGATCCCCGCGGCCCGGCCGGGCCGCCCCAGTCGGGCGGCACCGTCGGCACCAGCCAGGTGACGGCGGTCGACGACTCCGGCATGGCGGTCGCGCTGATCACCACGATCGGCCACGATTTCGGCTCCCTCGTCTACGTGCCCGAGGCGGGCTTGTTCCTGAACAGCTCGATGGTCAACTTCGATCCGCGGCTGGGCCGGCCGAACTGCATCGAGCCGGGCAAGATGCCCTTCTTCGCCGTGCCCGCGATCGTGGCCGCGCGCGACGGCCGGGGCGTGTTCGCCGCCGCCGGGTCGGGCGGCTACCGCATTACGAGCGGCGTCGTTCACGCATTCGTCCACCACGCCGACTTCGGCATGCCGGTGCGGGAGGCGGTCGACGCGCCGCGCGTCTACTGTCAGGGTGACCAGCTGTTCGTCGACGCGCGGATCCCCGACGCCGCGCGCGCCGCCCTCGAGGCCGTCGGTCACCGGGTCGTCGCGGAGGCAAATCGCCCGGGCTACGCGCCATTCGCCCGCGTCAGCGCGGTCAGCGCCTCCGGGGCCGGCTTCGAGGCGGCCTCCGACCCGCCCTGGAGCACCGCTTCGGGAGTGGTGTGACGGCCCGGGTGGACGGTTTGCGGTCGACTTTCGCGGCGTGGTAGCTTGTGGCAACCGTGGTTGGTCATAGGGCAACACGCGAGGGTGGCCGATCGTCGGCCGACCGCGAGACGAGCATGCGCCGCGGAGTCGAGGTGCTGCTCGCGCTGGGCAGCGAGCAGGCGATCGCGCAGGGCGGCCTCGGCGTCACCCGCATCGCGGAGCAGCTGGGGCGCGAGAAGAGTCAGATCTCGCGGACGCTCAAGATCCTGGCCGAGCATGGGCTGGTCGACCGGGACCCGGACACGCTGGCGTACCGGCTGGGCTGGCGGATCTTCGCTCTGGCCAACCTCGCCGGCGAACGCCGGCTGCTGGACGAGGGGCGGCCGCTGCTCC
Organism: Gaiellales bacterium; assembly: GCA_035537835.1. Classification (GTDB taxonomy): domain Bacteria; phylum Actinomycetota; class Thermoleophilia; order Gaiellales; family JAICJC01; genus DATLLN01. The sequence continues at coordinate 9,873 of DATLLN010000002.1, read as the reverse complement.
AGCGGCTGGTCGCGCGGCTTTCGGAGCGCGCTCACGTCTCGGTGCTGCAGGGCACCGACACGCTGACCATCGCGTCCGAGTCCTCCGCACAGTCGTTGCAGGCCGTCGGCTGGGTGGGCCGGATGGTGCCCGCCTACTGCACGTCGGTTGGCCAGGCGCTGCTGCTCGACCACAGTCGGGCCGAGCTGGGGATGGTGTTCGAGGATGTCCGGTTCGAGCGGCTCGGCCCGAACACCGCGCGCAACGTCGCGCAGCTGGCCGCCCGGATCGAGGCGGCGCGGGAGCGCGGCTACGCCCTGGCCGACGAGGAGATGGAACCGGGCCTGCTGGCGGTCGCGGCCCCGGTACGCGACGCCCACGGCAGGATCGTCGCCGCGCTGAACGTGTCTGGCCCGAGATTCCGGCTGATCGACCGGCTCGACGTGATGGGGCGCGAGGTTGCCGCCGCCGGTGTCGAGTTGTCCAAGGCCCTCGGGGGTATCGACGGGGCGTGAGCGTCTCCGTGTCGCCGGCCGGCCGTCCGCTTGCGGCTGAGGTAGCGGAGTTCGCCGTCGGCCTCCGGCTCGAAGACATTCCCGCTGACGTCCGCCGTCACGTTGCGTGGCTGCTGGTCGACCACGCCGCCGTGTGCACCGCCGGCCGGCCCGCGGCCGCCGCGGTGATCGCCGCCGACCACGCGAGTGAGGCGTACGGCGGCGATGCCGCAACCGCGCTCCTGGACGGCCGCCGGCTGTCCGCGGTCGGCGCGGCCTGGGCCAATGGCGTGCTCGCCAACGTCCTCGACTTCGACGACGGCCACCGCATCACCAAGGGCCACCCCGGCGGCATGGTGATCCCGGCCTCGCTGGCGGTTGCCGAGGCGGTCGGCGCCGATCTGGCCGAGCTGGTGGCCGCGGTCGTGGTCGGGTACGAGGTTGCGATCCGGGCCGGCATCCGGCTGCACGAGCGGGAGCGCGACTACCACGCGTCCGGTGCCTGGGGCTCGCTGGGGGCGGCGGCCGCGGCCGGCCGCCTGCTCGGGCTGGACGAGGACCGACTGCTCCATGCGATCGGCCTAGCCGAGTACCACGCGCCGATCGCGCTGATCATGCGGTCGGTTGCCGATCCGGCGATGACCAAGGACGCGGTCGGGTGGGGCGCGATGCTCGGCACGAGCTCGGCGCAGCTTGCCGCCCGCGGCTTCACCGCGCTGGGCAGCACCTTCCTCGAGTCCGGTCCGCCGATGGGATTCGGCCAGCGCTGGTGCCTGCAGGAGGCCTACATCAAGCCGTATCCGTGCTGCCGCTGGACGCAGCCGGCGATCCACGCCGCCGTCGGGCTGGTGACCGGCCGCCGGTTCGACTCAGCTGCGATCGAGCGGGTCGTGATCGAGACGTTCGAGGCGGCCGAGGGCCTCTCGCAGCGCCGCCCGCGCACCACCGAGGACATGCAGTACAGCCTGGTCTGGCCTGTCGCCGTGTCGCTCGCCGAGGGCGACTTCGACGTCGATGGGGTGCTCCGCGAGACGGTCGGCGACGCGGTGGTCGACATCGCCGGGCGAACGGTCGTCAGGGTCGACCCCGAGATGACCGTACGGTTCCCGGCGACGCGCGTGAGCCGCGTCGAGGTCACCCTGCGGGACGGCTCGGTGCTGGACTCCGGCGTCATCGAGGCGCCCGGGGAGCCGGGCCAGGCGGGCTGGCACGACGTGATCGAGGGCAAGGCGCGGCGGTACCTCCGCTGGGATCGGCAGAGTCCGGCGGTGACGGTCGTCGACCCGCCGCCGCTTCCGCTGGCCGGCCGCGGGCATGAGCAGCTGGTGTCGCTCCTGGCGTACGGGCTGGGCACCGTCGTGGACGTTCGAGGCTGAGGAGGACACGAACCGCATGATCCAGCGAGAGGAGCAGCGCGCCCGCCTGGACGCGATCGCGGGGATGGCCGAGCGCTTCCGCGCCCGCGCCGCCGAGTACGACCGGGAGGCGGCGTTCCCCGCAGAGAACTTCGCCGAGCTACGCCGCGCCGGGCTGCTGAGCCTGACCGTCCCGGAGGAGAACGGCGGCCACGGCCTGTGGTGGGGCGACCGCTACGGCGAGTACTACGAGGTGCTGGAGGCGCTCGCCCGGATCGACAGCTCCACGGCACAGCTCGTGCAGGTGCACTCGCATGCGACTGGCTTCATCTCGCGTCGGGCCACCGACGCCCAGCGGGCCGGGGTGCTCCGGCGGATCGTGGATGACGGCCTGCTGGTCGCCTCGGTGGGCAGCGAGACGAACCCGCGGAGCACACGGCCCGGCGACTACACCGCCGAGCTCTCACCCGACGGCGACGGCTGGCGGCTGACCTGCAGCAAGTTCTTCGCCTCCCTGTCGCCGGCCGCCGACTACCTGCTGATGTGGGTGGCCGTGCCGGGCGATCGGCCTTATCCCGAGCGCACCGTGACGGTGCTGGTGCCCCGTGAGGCGCCGCAGGTGCGGCTGATCGACCAGTGGGACGTGATGGGTATGCGCCCGACGGTCAGCTGGAGCGTGGACATCGAGGACCTCCCGGTTGCGCCCGACGCGGTCTTCGGAGCGCCCGGAAGCTGGGTGACCGACGACCCGCGCACGTTCACCCTAGGCTTCACAGCGAACCATGTCGGCGCCGCCCAGGGGGCCTTCGACCTCACCTGTGACTGGGTGCGCGAGCGCCCCTACCTGGCCGGTAGCGACCTCACCCAGCACATGCTGGGCGAGATGTCGAGCGAGCTGTTCGCGGCGCGGTCGGCGCTGTACGCAGCGGCCGCGGTGTGGGAGGGGGGCGACCACGACCAGGCTGAGCTCGAGTCGATCAAGGCGCTACATCTGGCCAAGCGGGTACTCCTCGACACGACCCGCCGCGCCTTCGACGTGTGCGGGGCGCGGGTCGCCTTCCGCATGTTCCCGATCGAGATGATGTATCGCGACGCGCGGACGTTCACGCTGCACTTCCGCGACGAGCTGACGATGCGCGAGCTGGGCCGGGCGGAGATCGAGGGGCGGTTCTCCGCCAAGCGCGCGCTCGACTCGTCGGAGATGCCGTCGCGCAACGCCTGACCGGCGCCATCGATGGCACATGGTCCTACGGGTCGAGGTCGATGACCAGTTCGCGCCGGTCCACCGCGACCGGGTAGGTCTCGAGCGTGTACGGCCCGGGCCGCAGGCCGGGGCGGGGAGGTTCCCCCGCGCCGGCATCGGCGACCGTGACCGGGTAGCTGCGCACCCGCGTGCGCGCGGGGTCGAACCACGACCGTCCGGTTCGCAGGTCGAACTCCCACCTATGCCAGGGGCAGCGGATCAGCTCGCCCGCGCGGCTGTAGTGGTATACGCCGGGACTCGACGACTCGACCGCGCCCACCAACGTGCCCCGGCACAGGGGGCCGCCCTGGTGCGGGCAGCGGTTACGGATCGCCACGAACTCGCCGCCGATGTTGAACACGCCGATCGACCTGCCGGCGATGTCGACGATCTTGCGTCCGCCGGGCGGGATCTCGTCGACGGTGGCGACGACGTGGCTAGCCAACCGCCGCCTCGAGCTGTGGCTGTGGGTCGAGCCCGTACAGGGCCACGGCGTTTTCGCGCATGATCCGGCGGCGCATCTCGGCGTCGAGCCCCGGCGGGAGCGCCTGGGTCGGCGAATCGAAGTCCCAGTGTGGGTAGTCGGTGGAGAACATGATGCGGTCGCTCATGTCCAGATGGCCGAGCAGCGTCTCGAAGTCGGCCGGGGTCGGAGGCTCCTCCATCGGCTGCGTGGTGAACCAGATGTTCGACCGGATCACCTCGGACGGCGGCCGGGTGATGTCCGGCACCTCGGCCCGCAGCCGCTTCCAGGCGCGGTCCATCCGCCACATCAGTGGGGCCAGCCAGGCAAAGCCGCCCTCGATCAGCACCACCTTGAGGGTCGGGAACCGCTCGAACACGCCCTCCAGCACGAGGCTGGTGACCTGCGCCTGGAAGGCGGTGGCCATTCCGCCGCTGTCCTCGATGTAGAACGACGGGTAGCCGGCGCCGGTGATCGGGTGGCCGCCCCAGCCGCCGTAGTGGACGCCGATCGGCAGGTCGTGCGTCACCGCGGCCTCGTACAACTTCCAGTAGCGGCGCCGGCCCATGGGCTCGCGGGTACGCGAGAGCATCTGGATCTGGCAGAAGCGAGGGTCGCCGGCGACCCGCTGAACCTCCGCGACGGCCAGGTCGGCGTCCTCGTACGCGACGCAGATCGATGCGCGGAACCGCGGCTCGGGGTCGAGCCACTCGGCGATCTGCCAGTCGTTGATGGCGCTGGCCAGGGCGGCGCCGTACTCGTCGTTCAGCTGCTCGGCGGCTCCTAGCAGCGGGTTGAGCACGCCGAAGGCGACGTTCCAGGAGTCGAGCAGCTGGCTGCGGGTGAAGTCCAGATCGGATGCGGGCGGATTCCCGGAGGGCGGCCAAGCATCGACCCGCGAGGCCCGCGGCGTTGGCCGCGGGTACTCGGCGCCCATGTACGAGCGGTCGCCGAGGTTCTCGCGGTACTGCTGCCACGCCGTCGCGAGGTAGCCGACCGTGTCGCGGCGGGCCCGCCACTCCGCCGGCAGGTAGGCGCGCAGGGCGCTGTCCGAAACGGGTGCGTTGTGGACGTCGCAGTCGACGATCCATTCGGCACGCCGCACGTCAGCCATCGCCGTCCACCTCCAGTCCGTAGAAGGTGCGGGCGTTCCCCGCCAGCACCCGGCGGAGCGCCGCCTCGCCCAGCCCGGGCAGGAGCGCCTCATCCGCCGTGTCGTACTGGTTGTGAGGGTAGTCGCTCGCGAACAGCAGCACCTGATCGCCGTCCATTTGGGCGAGCAGGCGGCCGAACGCCGCCGGATCGGTCGGCCCATCCATCGGCTGGGTGGTGAGCCGCACCTGCTCGCGGATCGTGACCGACGGGGATCGAGTTGCCCACGGGATCTCGCGCCGCAGTCCGCGCCAGAGCCGGTCGAAGCGCCACAGGAAGGCCGGCAGCCACGCGAAGCCGCCCTCGAGCAGCACCACGCGAAGCCCCTCGAGCCGGTCGAACGCGCCCTCCGCGACCAGGCTCATCAGCTGGGACTGGAATACGCTGGCCATGTCGACGTACTCCTCGACGTACCGGGTCGGCCAACCGGTCGACGTCGGCGCGTTGCCGGAGGCGCCGCCAAAGTGCAGGCCGACGGCCAGCCCGCTGCGCACCGCGGCCTCGAGCGTCGGCAAGTGGTTGCGGTTGCCGTACGGCATCAGCGAGCGCACCGGCAGCAGCACCTGGACGAACCCCGGATGACCGCCCACCCGGTCGATCTCGGCGGCCGCGAGGGCTGGCAGAGCGCTAGCGACGACGACAGAGCCGCGCAGGCGGGGGTCGCGGTCGAGCCACTCCGCGATCTGCCAGTCGTTCACCGCGGACGCGAGCGCGGCGGCGGCGTCGGGGTTGTGTACGCTCTCGACGGCGTACAGGCAGGTGAGGATCGCATGCTCCGTCCGCCACGGCTCCAGCACCGACCGCTGCACCTGCTCGAGCGTCGAGCCGGCCGGCGGGTCGCCGGCCAGCTCGGGCCGCACGCTGGTCGCGGCGCCGGGCGGATAGGCGGTGTCGGTCGGCCCCCGAAACTGGGTGGTGGAGAGCACCTCGCGCCAATAGTCGGGCAGGTAGGGAAAGAGCGCCTCGGGCGACGCCGGCGCGATGTGGACGTCGCAGTCGATCACCGCGGCGCCGTCCGGGATGCCCGCCGGCCGCCCCAGTGCAGCAGGCGCGCTCACCGGGGCTCCGCGAGCCCCAGCGCCGTGCGGTCGGGGCGCGTCACGTAGAGCAGATTGCCCTCCGGGTCGTGCAGTCCGCGGTACCGGTACCAGGGCGACTCGACGATGTCACCGGCCCATCGCGCGCCCCGCAGGTCGAGCTCCGCGATCGCCGCCTCGAGGTCGTCGACCTCGAAGGCGAACGAGTCGATCCCGGGCGGCGTCTGGCCTTGGCCGCCGCGCGGGGGTGCGTGGTCGGGCGAGGGCGTCTCGATCAGGTAGATGGTCACATCGCCCGCGGTGAAACCGGCCCACCCCTGGCCCTCCTCGTAGGGCAGGTTGAACTCCAGACCCAGCACCGCCCGGTAGAACTCGACCATCGGGCCTAGGTCGGTGCAGTAGACGTCGATGTTGTCGAGCCGCTTGAGCATCAGCTGTTGACGGATGACCAACTGCAGTTGCGAAGGTAGCATGGGCTTCGTCGTGCTGGCAAGGTGCGCATGAAAGTCGTGGTCTCGCTGAGCGACCAGCAGCTCGACGTGCTGCGGGCGCTCGCCGACCAGCTCGAGCCGGGCCTGCCGCTGGAGCAGCTGCTCGCCCGGGCCTTCGACGAGCACCGCCGCGACCACCCCGAGACCTCCGGCGGCGGCGATGCGCAGAGCTGAGATGCTCATCGCGCCAGGCACCGGGCTCGCTTTGCCCGTGCGCCGGGGCGAGGTGCTGCGCGTCCGCCAGCTGCGCGGGAACCAGGTCGTCGACGTCAACGCGTTCGCCATGGGGGACGCCCGCGTCCGCTTCGGCGCGTCCGGCACGCGGTCGCGCGCCGGCCTCTCGGTCGGGCTGGGCGACGTGCTGTGGTCGGCCGCACCGGTCGAGCTGCCCCTGCTCACCCTGATCGGCGATACCGCGGGCGGCCGGCATGACGTCAGCCACCCGGCCTGCAGCGAGCTCGAGTACCGGCTCGCCTCGGGCTGCGCCGGGCACACCAACTGCTGCGACATCCAGGCCGAGGCGATCCGGCCTTGGCGGCTGGACGCGTGGCAGGTCCACGACCCGCTGAACCTCTGGATGGAGAGCGGCGAGCGGGACGGCGCCCTGACCTGGCGCAGCACGCGCACCGAGCCCGGCGACCACGTCGAACTGCTCGCGCACCTCGACGTGCTGGTCTCGCTCAACCCCTGCGGAGACGATCTGTTCGGGTCGTCGGCGTTCGAGGTCGCGCCGGTCGCCGCCCGCGTCCGCCGGTCGACGGCGGCCGAGACCCGCCGCTGGCTTGCGCCCGAAGCCCCGCTCCTCCTGGACGGCCGGAGGCCGCGCCTCGACCGCCGGGTCAGGCCGCGCTGGCGGCTCGCCCCCCTGCGCCGCCGCGACCTTCAGGTCGAGCTCGGCCCCGGTGCACGCCGCCGGCTCGCGTGGCTGCGCCGCGACGGACGGTTCGGATCGGCAGACGGCGAGATCCTCCGCGCCGTTGTCTGGCACTGGTGGGCCGAGCACCACACTCAGGGGTGATGGCCGGCCAGGATCCCGGCCAGGCAGCTGTTGACGGTGTCGGGTCGGTGGCCGAACGCCGAGCCGTGACCTAGCCCCTCGAGCAGGTGGAAGCGGCCGTTCGCAGCCAGGTCGGCGACCTCCCGCACCCGCCGCGGCGGCGTCTGGACGTCCTGCGAGTAGGCGACCGCGTGGATCGGCACCTCGATCCGCGGCAGCATCTCGGACGAGTCGAAGTCCAGGCACGCCTGCCACTGTTCGGCGAGCATCGCGCCGTCGCGCTCCTCGAAGTCCGCCGCGACTAGGGGTTTGACCTCCTCCCACAGCTCGTCGTCGCCGAGCACCTCGGCCGGGTAGTGGAGCAGGGCGTAGTGGGCCGTCGCGAACTCAGGCGGCAGGCTGCTGCCGGCGCGGCGCAGCTCGATCTCGGCCTCCTCCCACTCGCGGATGAATCCGGTCTTCTTGACGCACGTGCCGGTGACCACCGCACAGCGCACCAGGTCGGGCCGCTCGAACGCCACCTGGACGGCGATCAGTGAGCCCATCGAGAGCCCGATCATGGCCACCGGCGGCTCGCAGACCCGCTCGATCAGCGCGATCGCGTCGGCGGCGTGGGTGGCGATCGGCCACGGCGGCGGTGACGACGACGTTGTCGCCCCGACCCCGCGGGCGTCGTACGTTGTGCTGCGGTAAGACCCGTCGAACGCCGGCGTCTGGTAGCGGCGCCAGTTGCGGCCCGGGTGATCGCCGGCCGCCAGCCACAGGATGTCCGGCCCGGCCCCGCTCTGCTCGTGGAACAGTGCGACCTCGTCCAGCTCCAGTACCGCCATGCGCTCCTCCTCGTGCCGCATCGCCAACGCCTGTTGACCGTCATGTAGCATGAGCGGTCCGCGCGTGGCAAGCGCCGGCCCGCTCGTCATGTCCACGATCCGCATCGCCTGCCTGCAGCTCGCGCCCATCCTGGGCGACGTCGAGGGGAACCGGGGCCGGGCGCTGGACGCGATCCACCGTGCGGCCGCGGACGGAGCCGGGCTGATCATCCTCCCCGAGCTGGCCTCCAGCGGCTACGTGTTCGCCGACGCGGACGAGGCGCGGGCATGCGCCGAGCCGGCCGGCGGGGCGACCGCATCCGCCTGGGCGGCCGCTGCCGCCGAGCTCGGCGTCGTCGTGGTCGGCGGATTCTGCGAGCTGGACGACGACCGCCCCTACAACAGCGCGATGCTGGCCGATCCGTCGGGCATCCGCGCCGTCTACCGCAAGCTGCACCTGTGGGACAGGGAGAAGCTCATCTTCGAGCCGGGCGGGGCACCGCCGCCGCTGGTCGACACCGTTCACGGCCGGATCGGCCTGGGCATCTGCTACGACCTGCTCTTCCCCGAGGTCACGCGGCGGCTGGCGCTGGCCGGCGCGGACGTCCTGGTCTTCCCCACCAACTCGCCGCTGCTCGCGCCGGAGCCGGAGGCCGCGCCGATGGAGGTCGCGGTCGCGCTGACCACGGCGTACCAGAACCGTGTCGTCGTCGCCGTGGCCGACCGCTGCGGCACCGAGCGCGGTGTCGACTGGGTGGGCGGATCGGTGATCGCCGACCCGTTCGGCCACTCCCTGGCGGGCCCGCCGGACGATCGCCGAGTACCGTCGATGCTGATCGCCGACGTCGACTTGGCGCAGGCGCGCGACAAGCGGTGGGGTGACCGCAACGACCTGATCGGCGATCGCCGGGCGGACATCTACGGCGACCTCTAACCGCCGGCGCCCGGGCGTCGTCTACGGATGCACCCCCGGCCTTCCGTACGTTCGGGACACGGCTCGGCTGCTTGCAGCCGGCGCCGCGGGCTGGTAGAAACGCCATCACGAGTTGGTGATGCGGCAACTGCGCGTGACACATGCGCCCGTCCTTGGAGGAACGATGCAGTCCGACCCCGACATCAAGCTGAACCCGCGCCTGACCCGGCGGCTGATGATCACCCGGTCGCTCCAGCTGGCGGGCCTGGCATCGCTGGGCGGCGTCGCCGCCGCCTGCGGCAGCGGTTCGGGCTCGTCCAGCTCCGCCGCCTCCAGCGCCCCCGCCAGCCAGGCGCCGCTGACGGGCGAGGTCATCTTCATGAACTACCCCGGCTGGATCGGCAAGAACGAGGTCAAGAACTTCCAGGCGGCTAACCCGGGCGTGACGGTCAAGCAGGTCGAGGGGCTGACGTCGGGCGTGTCGGCCGCCGCCGCGCAGATCTCGCAGAACCGCGACTCGTATGACATGTCGCTGGGCGGCCCGGTGCTGGGCGAGCAGCTCGAGCAGGGCGACCTGCTGCAGCCGGTCGACTTCGCGAACATCCCCAACATCAAGTACGTCGGCCAGCACTTCCGGGACGCGTACCCCTGGGGGCCGCCGACCGACTTCGGCAAGACCGGCATCGGCTATCGCACGGACATGGTGACCGACGAGATCACCAGCTGGGCCGACCTCTGGAACCTCGCCCCCAAGTACTCCGGCAAGATCGTGTTCGTCGACTTCGACGTCGACGTGCTGGGCGCCGCCCTGCTCTACAAGGGCCACTCGGTGAACAGCACCGATCCCGGTGAGCTGGACGAGGCGAAGCAGGCGCTGCTCGAGATCAAGCCCCACCTGCTGGCGTTCGCCCCGACCGACATCACCAAGCCGATGCTGAAG
>DATLLN010000001.1:0-3833 GCA_035537835.1 Gaiellales bacterium | reverse complement strand
CCGCCGCCGTTCATCGTCGCCTGCTCCCAGACCGTGGTGCCCGACGGCGAGACCGGCGAGCCGGTGCTGCTTCGAAACTACGACTACGACCCGCACCTGTTCGAGGCGACCGTCTACCGCTCTCGATGGTCGTCGCGGCGCGTGCTCGGCACCGGAGACTGCCTGTGGGGCCTCGTGGACGGCGTCAACGACGACGGCCTCGCGGTGTCGCTGACGTTCGGCGGCCGCCAGAACATCGGCGAGGGCTTCGGGATCCCGCTGGTGATCCGCTACCTGCTCGAGGTCGCCGGCGATGTCCCTGAGGGCATCGAGCTGCTCCGACGGCTACCGCATCAGCTCTCCTACAACGTCACGCTCTGCGATCGGTCGGGCCGGGTTGCCACGATCTTCATCGCGCCCGACCGACCGGCGCGCGTCACCGACCAGCGAGCGACCACCAACCATCCCGAGACGGTGGAGTGGCCGGAGCACGCCGCCTGGGTGAGAAGCGTCGAGCGGCTGGACACGCTCCGGCAGCTCGCCGGGGAGGGCATCGACGCCGACGCGATGTCCGCGGCGATGCTCGCGCCGCCGCTGCTGGCACGGAAGTGGGAAGAAGGCTTCGCAACGCTGTTCACCGCGGCCTACCGCCCCGTCGTCGGGCGCCTCGACTACCACTGGCCCGGCGAGCACGTCTCACTCGCGGTCGACAGCCCGATCCCGGCCTCGTTCGAGGTTCACCTGGACGAGTAGGCGGTCACCCTGGCGTGGCGCCGGTCGCTGCGTCCGTGATTCGTCGATGCTCGGGCGCGACCAGCTCCGCGTGCTCGGGATGCCGCTTGATGTACTGCGCCGTGAACGGGCAGAGCGGCGCGACGACGAGTCCCTTCCGGCGGGCGTCCTCGAGCGCGTGAGCCACCAGCCGGCTTCCGAATCCGCGTCCCTCGCACGCGGGGGTCACCTCGGTGTGGGTGAACGCGATCCGATCGCCTCTCCGGTGGTAGGCGAGCAGGCCGATCCGCCGGTCGCCCAGCAGCAGCTCGTAGCGGTTCTGCTCGGGGACATCGACGATCGTTGCCTGTTCAGGCCCCGATCGCGGTTCGCGAGGATCGAGGTCGCTGTCCGAGAACTGCTTGAGCAGCCGGCCGGCGGCGTCGGATTCGCGTGCCGCCCGGTGATCCTTGAAGCGCCGGCGGTGGTCGGCGGCATGCTCCCACGCCTGACGGTCCCGGAGGTGGGCGAAGATCTCGTGGATCCCGCGGTACAGCTGTCCATCCTCCGCCTGCAGCACGGGGATCTGGTCGGTCCCCGCCAGCTCCCGCAGCCCATTCCGCTGCTCGGGCCATGGCTCGACCTGGCGGATGACCGCGTCGATCCCGAGCTCGGTCAGCACCTCGCGAACCGCCGAGGAGAATGAGCACCACTCCGCCTGATACAGGGTGACGAGCGTCATTCGGGCGGTGCCGGATCGTCGACGACGAGGTCGGCGTACGCAGGGTGCCGGCCGATCCAGGAGCGCACGTAGGGGCAGATGGGGATGACGCGCAGGCCGCGGCTGCGGAGGTCGAGCAACGCGCCTTCGACCAACTCGCCCGCTGCTCCCGTGCCCTCGAGATCGGGGTCGACGTCGGTGTGCACAAGCGCGATCGCACCGGGCTCGCCCCGGTAGCGGATCAGCCCCACGACCTCGCGGCCGCTGCGCAGCTCGTACTGCAGCTCGGCGGGGTTGTCATGCACCACCCGGTTGCCGGCGCGCATCGTCATCGGATGCGGCAGCCTAGCGAACGGCGCCCTCAGTACTGCTCGTGTGAGCCCTCCGGTCCCAGCGGCACGCCCGCAAACGGCACGAAGGCGCACGCGAAGCGCAGCAGCTTCGACCGCTCGGTCAGGCTGGTCAGCTCGTGGTCGAGGTCGCGCAGCACGTGGATCTGGCCGCCCGGCCGGAACGTGCCCGACATGCGGCCGACGCGGATGTGGCACTCGCCCTCGAGCACCAGGTACACCAGTTCGGCCGTGTGTGACACCTCCCGCGCGGGCGCGTCGCGCTCGACCGTGATCAGCGAGGCGGGGAAGGGGTTCCCCGAGGCCGAGTCGTCGCCGTCAAGCGGGCGTGTGATCGTCATCCGGATGTCCTCGGTGCCGGGCATGTAGTCGGACGTCCGCCACTTGTTGTGCGCGAAGTTCGGTGCGACCAGCACGTACACCCATGCGTCCTCGCCGCCCACCTCGTTGAGCAGGTTGTGTGGCGCGTTGGCCGGGATGTAGACGAGATCGTCGGTGTTGGCGACGCGCTCCTCGCCTCCCACCTCGACCAGGCAGGCGCCGCTCAGCACGTAGTAGTACTCCGCCGCGTCGTCGTGCGCGTGGCGCACCGGCCCCAGCGGATCGCCGGCCAGATGCGTCGATCCGGCGGGCCAGACCAGCGGGCCGCCGCGTAGCGCCTCGGTGAAGATCAGCTGCTGGCGCAGCCAGTCCTGGTACATGCCGAGGTTCGCTGTGGTTGTCATGGGCTGCTCCTTCTAGAGATCGCGGGCGGGGTAGAACCAGGAATAGGCCGCCCAGCCGCCGTCCAGGTCGAGCACGCTGCCGGTGACGTACGAGGCGGAGGATGATGCCAGGAAGTCGATCGCGTCGGCCAGCTCGGACACGCTCGCCAGCCGGTGCATCGGTGTGCGTGCGGCCAGCACCTCGCGCGACCGCAGGCCGGGGATCGCGTTCGTGTCGAGCGCGCCGTAGGCGACGACGTTGAACCGCCGCCCCTCGTCCGACCAGCGCTCGATCCGGGCACGGGCGAACGACCGGGCGGCGCCGGCCGCCAGCTCGGCGGGCTCGTCGTGTGGCTCCTCGATCACGCCGAAGACCGGCACCACGGCAATGAACGCGGCACCCTGGCCGCGCGGCAGCGCGTCGTCCGCGGCGGTGACGGCCGCGGACAGGCTCTGTGTCTCGTCTCCGCCTCTCGGGACGAGGTGGATCCACGCCTCGAGGGCGCCCGACGGCGCGCGCAGCACCGGTCGCCGGAGGAAGGCGGCAAGCTCGTCGACCAGGGCGTCCGTGCCGCCGGTGACAACATAGGAGCTCATGCCGGCTCACCTCCGCGGAGGCCGGCGCCGAGCATCCAGCCGCCGTCGATCAGGAGCGTCGTGCCGGTCACGAACCGCGCACGATCGGAGGCCAGGAACGCCACGCAGTCGGCGATCTCCTCGGGCTCGGCGACGCGGCCCATCGGCGTGCGCGCCGCGTACTCGCCGCGCTTGGTGGCGCCCTCGAGTGTGCGCAGCACGTGCTCCAGCATCTCGGTGCGCGTGACGGCCGGGGCGACCGCGTTCACGCGGATCCCGCGCGCCGCCCACTCGACGCCCAGCACCTGGGTCAGGCACGAGATGCCGGCCTTGGCGGCGTTGTACGCCGACCGCCCAGGGTGCCCGGCGAATCCGCCGATCGAGCTCAGGTTGACGACGGCGCCGCGGCCCGCGCGGAGCATCGGCCGGGCCACCGCCTGGGTCATCAGGAATGTGCCGGACAGCATCACGTCGACCTGCCGGCGCCACTCCTCGACGGGCAGCTCGTCCGACGGGGCAACGGTGACGATGCCGGCGTTGTTGACGAGCACGTTCGGCGTCCCGCAGCGCTCGCCGACCTCGTCGACCAGCCGCGCGACGTCGTCGGCGTCGCTCACGTCCACCCGCATCGCCTCCGCCCGCAGACCCTTCTCGGCCAGGATCCCGGCCCGCTCCTCGGCGCCGTCGTCAACCTGAGCTCGATCGGCGGATTCGCCGGACACCCGGGGCGGTCGGCGTACAACGCCGCCAAGGCCGGCATCTCGTGCCTGACCCAGGTGCTGGGCGTCGAGT